>NZ_JAAHHU010000064.1:0-37252 GCF_010672095.1 Moorena sp. SIO3I6
TGGGCAAATTTATCGTTCCCTTCCTCGAAGGCCGTTAACAAATTGTTAGTGATTTGAGTTGATTGAAGGCGGTTAATTCGTAAGATTTTAATGACTAAATTTGGGCATTTTTCGGTAAATTTTAGTTGATTTCCCTATCCCCCTATCCCCCTATCCCCCTATCTCCAATAATCGTTAACTTACTAAAGTTTGAAACAGCCCTGCCCTTAAAAAAGGGGGGAATTAGATTCAAAAGTCTCCCTTTTTTAAGGGAAACGGGGGATCTGAATCAGGGATTAACAAAATTGACATGCTCCCAATATGAAGGATGAAATAGTTCAATTTATCGGTTGTTCAACAACTGGTATGTTTTGCTCTATATGTATTCATCCCTAACTATTTATCTTTGTTCCTTTCTCTTTCATACTTTATCCTTTAGGTGAAGCGGTCAATACTTAGGAATTGGACTGAAAAACAATTGGAGCGCTAAAGTGTTCCTGATCAAACGAAGTAACTGCCTTGGGTAATCGAAGAGTAAACCTACTACCAACACCTCGTTCGCTGTATACTTGCAAGCTACCGTGGTGGGCTTGAGCGATCGCATTAGCAATTGCCAGTCCTAATCCGGAACCTCCTGTGTGACGAGAGCGATCGCTATTGACTCGATAAAAGCGATCAAAAATTCGCCCTTGGTCTTCTTGGGCAATACCAATCCCCGTATCTTCTACCTGGATCACCGCCTGTTGGTCGCTCTTGTCTAAAATAACAGTTACTTTACCACCCACAGGGGTGTATTGGATACCATTAATAATTAAATTAGAAACTAAGCGATAAAGCTGCTCAGAATCACCCACAACCTCCAGAGGAGTTGGCACTCGCACCGAAGATGTCAACGTAATTTCGGAAGCGATTGCCAAGGCGGCTAATTCCTCAACTAAATCGCTAACCAGGTCATTGAGACAGCATCTCTGGTAACCCACAGATGCCGGTTGTCTATCTAAGCGAGACAACAACAACAAATCGGCAACTAACTGACTCAGCCGCTGATTTTGACGTTCAACAATTTCCAGAATGTTTCGTGCTTCTTGTTGATCCAAGCTGGGCATCAAAAGTGCCGACTCAACCGTTGCCAGTGTTGCAGCTATCGGTGTCCGTAGCTCGTGGGCAGCATCGGCGGTAAACTGTTGAATCTGTCTGTAGGATTGGTAAATAGGTTGCATCGCCAACCCTGCTAACCACCAACTGCCACTGCCCACTAAGATAATTGCCATTGGCAGACCTAATCCCAAGATTAATTTTACCGTATTGAGGTAGTTGTTGAGGTATTGGAGAGAGTGCCCCACCTGCAAATACCCCCAATCCCGCTGATCTTGAGTATGTAGCGATAGAGAAATTTGGTGATAGGAGTTGCCCTTACCATCAGAAATGGTTTGCCAAGGTGCTTGATTAAACACCTGGGGTAATCCCTCTGGGTAAGTTCCTGCAACGGCAATTAAACCTCCTGAGGTATCAAATAGCCGGATGTAGTAGTGACCTTGGCTAATAGCACTTAGGATATGACGTTGGGAACTCACCAGTGGTTTAGAACAGTTAACTCCAACGATACACAGATTCGGTAAAAGTTCCCCAATTATCGGCTCTACCTGTCCTGGTTGCTTGAGCTTCAATTCCAGACTATCATGGAGTGTCCCCGCAACGGATTTTAACTCCCGGTCTGAAGTGACTAAATGGGCATGAGCGATCGCTCTGTAAACACCAAATCCCAACAGGCTCAAAATAAACCCCATGACGATGGCATAGGAAAGTGCTAATTTCCCACGAGTCTGGTTAAATAGCTTATTTCGATTCATGATTTTTTGAGATTGAGACGATACCCCAAACCATGCACAGTTTCAATCGGAATGCTGGAGTTGATTGATTCGAGTTTCCGACGTAGCAGGCGCATTTGAGCCGCAACTACGTTACTAATCGGTTCTGCATTCACTTCCCAAAGTTGATTGCGAATTTGGTTGGTGGTCATCACCTGATTGGGATGCTTCATGAAATACTCTAAGAGCTGGAATTCTTTATTCGTTAGTGGAATGTCGAGTTTCTCACCGTTAGCAGCAAGACGATAAACCGTTCGGTTACCATAGTCTAAAATAAGCTCACCCACCTGAAGTTGTTGGGGCTGGAGTAGGGGTGTTCGCCGGTGCAAGGCTCTAACTCTCGCTAGCAACTCTGCCATTCGGAAGGGTTTGACTAAATAATCATCGGCTCCCGTATCCAAACCCATCACTCTATCTTCCAAGCGGTCTTTTGCCGTTAGCATCAAAATAGGCAAAGGATTATTACGATAGCGTAACTGACGCAGTAACTCTAGTCCGGATAGCCCTGGTAGCAACCAGTCGAAGATAGCTAAGGTATATTGGGTTTCGTGGTTGTTTAAATAACCCCAAGCGTCAGTACCGTTAACAACCAAGTCCACCACGTACTTCTCTATATTCAACGCTCGCTTAATTGCAGCACCCAAGTCTGGCTCATCTTCAACTAGCAGTACTCTCATCTGTCTTTTCCCGCTGGATACTTTGTCTATACTAGCGATATGCGGGAAAGAAAGCGGGGCAACGCCTAACTTTCCTTGGATAAATTAGCTTAAAGCTGCACGAACCTATAGCTAATGTATGTCAATCCTAATTATAAAACATAGATTGATATAAATATATGTAATCAAAATGAAATTGTGACAGCCATTAACAAATATCAAAAAATCAATTTCCGGCGTTGCTGATTTTGGGTATGGTTTCGCCCCCCTAGCCCCCCAATTATGGGGGGAACAAAACTATCAAAGTCCCCCAAATTTGGGGGATTTAGGGGGCTTTAACAAAACCAGGTGATCGCGCATTCATTCCTTAATTCAGCAACGCCCAATTTCCTACTCTCAGAAGCTGAAGGCTTACCAAAGTCCTAAAAAAAATAATTTCATTGATACCTAACATTTCATCCTGATTTCATATTTGCTTGTGATACTTAATCAAGACGACAGCAAATGACCATCCTGACATCTTAGGTGTCTGGGTGGAGGCTATGGTGACTACTTGCACCCTCTGCTGAGCATAAAAAGCACTGATCCATTATGCACAAGACAGAAACAATCCTGGCTTCAACGTTTACCTTTTTGCTGCTGATAGCGATCGCACCAGTTGCTGTTTTCGCCCATGCCGGGCATGGCAATGAGTTCCAAAGCGGAACCGAAGCCACCAGCAATCCCGAAGGAATTAAGGTAGATGCCACCACCGCTAGTCAAATTGGGATTAAACTCCAATCCGTCTCTAGGCAGTTTTTGGATATTGGTATTAAAACCACCGGGCAAATTGAAACCCAGCCCAACCAACAGGCGCAAGTAACAGCGCCGATTCCCGGTACAGTTGCTAAACTTTTGGTCAAACCAGGTCAGAGGGTCAAAAAAGGTCAAGCGGTTGCTGTCATCTCTAGCTTGGAGTTAATTGAATTGCGGGTTGAGTCTCTCGACAGACTGACTGAAGCTAAGGCAACATTGGGAGAAGCTGAGGCAAATCTCGAACTAGCTAGGGAAAATTTAGAACGTCAGCGTCAAATTGCTGCTGCTGAAATCGATGAAGCTGAAACTCAGCTAGCAGTAGCCCAAGAAGAGTACGATAAAGACCTAGCATTAGCAATCGAAGGTGCTCTGGCTCGACGTCAGATGCTAGAGTCGAAAACTAAGCTAGCAGAGGCTAAAACCTTACTGAAAAGAGCATTTAGCCGTCGGGACGTTCTGGAAGCAGAAGCAGAACTAAAACGGGCTCAAACAGCGGTTAAGGCTGCCAAATCTCGGGTTCAACTGAGCGATACTACCTACAAAACCCGATTGGAACAACTTAGTAATTCTGCTAATGAGCAAGGAAAGGTAACGGTGCTTGCTCCAATTTCCGGTACAGTAGCGCAATGGCAAGTAAGCTTGGGTGAATCCTTTGAAGACGCAGGTGGTCAACTGATGACGATTGTTAACAATAATCAAGTCTGGGCAACTGCTAATATTTATGAAAAAGACTTATACAAGGTAAAAATAGGTCAAAAGGTCAGATTAGAAGTTTCTAGTCTGCCTAATCAGACTTTTACAGGTCAAGTTACCCAAATCGACCCGATAGTGGCAGGTCAGACACGAGTAGTGCCAGTTAGGGTAAGGTTGGATAATCCTGGAGGGCAACTAAAACCAGGAATGTTTGCTCAATTAAAGATTTTGACTGATAAAACCAGTGTAGCTACTTTAGCGATTCCTCAAGATGCTTTGGTGGATGCTAATGCTAAGCAACTGGTTTATGTAGAAAATGGTCAGAACTTCTATGAACCTGTAGAACTTACTCTCGGTTCAACTTTTGGGGATTTGGTGGAAGTCAAAAATGGTTTATTTGAAGGTGACCAGATTGTGGCTGAAGGGGGGGTGATGTTGTACGCCCAATCCTTAAGGGGTGGCTCTAAAGCTGATCACCATGAACATGATCATGAACATGACCAGGAAGGGCATAATCATCAGGCAACATCCACTAACCTTAATGTTGCTAGCCTACCCTGGTGGTGGGTTTTTCCTGTAGGAGGGGTAATTACAGCTGGTGCTTTTATGCTGGGACAGCGCACTGCTTCACAATCAAGACCAGCACCTATAGAAATTTCAGATGAACTGACCAATAATAGCTATCATGCCACTGCTGGTGTAAAAGGAAATGGTCAGAGCAATGGGGATGGCTATTTAGATTCGGCGATTCCTAATCGTTTCGTAAACAAGCAATAATCAGCAAGGCTATAGGTAAGACCAACATGCTTAACTCGATCCTGAAGTGGTCTATTGCTCGACGCTGGCTAATTGTAATTGGCGCTATCATCGTCACAGTTTGGGGATTTCGCATTGTTTCCCAAATGCCCTTAGATGTATTTCCCAATTTTGCTCCTCCCCAAGTTGAAATTCAAACGGAAGCACCGGGATTGGCTCCAGAAGAAGTGGAATCTTTAGTCACAATGCCTGTCGAAAGTGCGATCAATGGCATTCCTGGATTGACTACAGTACGCTCGTCTTCGGGAGTAGGCATTTCCGTAGTAAAAGTTATCTTCAAATGGGATACTAATATCTATCAAGCTCGCCAGTTAGTAACTGAACGGTTACAACAAGCTGCTGCCAGATTACCCGAAGGAGTAGAATCACCGCAAATTTCTCCCCTTTCCTCCCCCATTGGAACCATTCTTTCTTACGCTTTTACCATTGACGAAGATGTAGAGACGCCAGATGTCCCCTCTAAAATTGACCTAATGGCTGTGCGTCGATTGGTTGATCGAGATATTACCAACCAATTATTGGCCGTAGCAGGGGTAACTCAGGTAATTGCCTATGGGGGAGATGTGCGTCAGTATCAGGTACTGGTTGACCCTGCCAAGTTAACCGCTTTTGATGTTTCCTTAGCAGAAGTTACCGAAGCAGCAGCAGCAGCAAATACTAATGCGGCGGGTGGCTTTCTGATTAGTCCAGACAAGGAACTATTAATTCGAGGCATTGGACGAGTTGAGTCAATCGAGGATTTAGAACAATCGGTGGTAGTAGCACGTAATGGCACACCAGTGCTGCTTTCTGATCTCGCTGATGTCCGCATTGGTGCTGCCTTGAAGCGGGGTGATGGTAGCTTGGATGGGAAAAAAGCGATTGTGGTGCTAGTTAACAAACAGCCCCTGGTTGATACTCCTACTGTTACTAAAGCTGTAGAAGCAGCAATGGAGGAAATTAAAGGGGGTTTGCCGGAGAATGTCAAGGTTACTGTTACGTTCCGCCAGTCCGATTTTATTGATTCCTCAATTAAAAATGTCAGGAATGCCCTACGCGATGGCATCATCATTGTTTCTATTATTCTGTTTCTGTTCTTGATGAACTGGCGCACTGCCATTATTACCCTCAGCGCCATTCCTCTGTCTTTGCTGATTGGGATGATGCTACTCAATCTCTTTGGTTTGGGAATTAATACCATGACTCTGGGAGGATTAGCTGTAGCGATTGGGTCAGTGGTGGATGACTCGATTGTGGACATGGAAAATTGCTACCGAGGATTACGGAAAAATCAGCAAGCAGGAAATCCTCTCAACCCTTTACAGGTGGTTTATAACACTTCAGTGGAAGTGCGAGTGAGTGTGCTGTTTTCTACAGTAATTATTGCTGTAGTCTTCGCACCAATTTTTACCCTTACTGGTGTTGAAGGTCGTATCTTTGCACCGATGGGAGTAGCCTATCTAGTGTCAATTTTTGCCTCTACATTTGTAGCCCTGACCCTGAGTCCAGCTTTGTGTGCTTTCTTGCTTGCTACTGTACAGTTACCAGAAGAAGAAACTTGGGTAGCGCGGTTTTCCAAGAAACTATATCAGCCATTAATTCGATTTTCTATTCATGCTCCCAGTCTAGTTTTGCTAACAGCAGTAGCAGGGTTTGTCGCTTCTATAATTATTTTTACCTCTCTAGGACGAGTCTTCTTACCAGAGTTTCAGGAGCGATCGCTTGTCAATGCTTTCACTCTCTATCCCGGTGTCTCTCTGGACATGACGAATCGGGTTGGTTCAGCCATGCAACTAGCTCTTCAAGATGACCCCCGGTTTGAGTCAGTGCAATTACGTTCAGGGCGTGCTCCGGGTGATGCTGATGCTGGTAGTGTTACTCTCGGTCATTTGGATGTGGAAATTTCAGAGGAGGGGATGAAAGACCGAAAAGCAACGATTGAAAAACTCCGTGAGGAATTTGCCAAGTTACCGGGGGTAGCCCCTAGTATTGGTGGTTTTATTTCCCACCGCATGGATGAAGTCCTCTCAGGAGTCAGGAGTGCGATCGCAGTCAAAATTTTTGGTCCGGAACTTTCGGAATTACGAACTATTGGTGCTCAAGTTCGAGATGGGATGCAAGATATTCCTGGTGTGGTGGATCTAATTCTTGAACCCCAAATTCCGATCAAACAGGTGCAAATTACGTTTGACCGCGCTGCTGCTGCTCGTTATGGTCTTAGTGTTGGTCAGCTTTCAGAAATTGTTGAAACTGCTCTCAATGGTAGAGTTGTCTCGCAAGTACTGGAAGAGCAACAGTTATTTGATTTAGTAGTATGGTTGAAAGCCGAATACCGCAATAATCTTAATACCATTAGCAACCTGCTAGTTGACACTCCCACGGGTACTAAGATTCCTCTTGCCCAAGTTGCTCAGATTAGTTATGGTAAGGGACCCAACACCATCAACCGCGAAAATGTTTCTCGTCTGATTGTGGTCTCAGCTAACGTTGCTGATCGAGATTTAGGTAGTGTAGTTGAAGAGATTCAAGCCAAAGTCAAGGAGAAAGTACAATTACCTTCCGGTTACTTTATCCAATATGGAGGACAGTTTGAATCAGAACAACGAGCATCTCAAAATTTACTAGTATTCGGTACTCTGGCACTGATTGTGATTGCTGTTTTAATGTACTTTGCTGTCAAGTCAATTTCAGCAACAGTAATGATTATGCTCAATCTGCCTCTAGCATTAACTGGGGGAATTTTTTCCGTTGCCCTCGGTGGTGGTATTCTCTCTGTTGCTTCCATGGTAGGGTTTATCACTCTTTTTGGTGTTGCTACCCGCAATGGTTTACTTCTGGTAGATAATTACAACAATAAATTGGCTCAGGGAATGCCTTTAAAGCAAGTAATTATGGACGGTTCAACGGAACGATTAGTGGCAATTTTAATGACGGCTTTGACTTCAGCGTTAGGGATGGTTCCTCTCGTAATTGGCACGGGGGCAGGGAAAGAAATTTTACAGCCATTGGCAATAGTTGTGCTGGGAGGATTGTTTACGTCTACAGCTTTAACCTTATTGGTATTACCAGCTTTGTATGCTCAGTTTGGTCGCTTTTTCAGATCTAAACCAATCACTCCAGAGATTTCACCTGAAGAATTAAATTCATCTTTTAAAAGTGGTTCAGTGGTGGGTGAATAGGTAAGCTTAAGCGCTACGCGCACGCTACGCGAACAGCGGTCAGCTTAAGCGCTACGCGCACGCTACGCGAACAGCGGTCAGCTTAGTCAGTGTCAACTGTTTTACTGGTTATCAAAAAAATAAATTAGTTTTAAAGGAGTAAAACTATGGGTTCGTGGTTGCAGTCAAATTTAATTGTTCTCTCTAGTGTGGGATTGATATTTATAGCCTCCTGCGGCAATACTACGAAAGAGACTACTCAAACTACCTCTTCAGAAACTGTCACCAAAACTGAGAAGGTTGATTCCTCTCCCCATGATCACAATCACTCCCAAGGTGGTCAAGTGATTGAATCTGGTTCTTATCATTTAGAGTTGTTACCTATCGTAGAAAAACAGGGAATTCACTTAGACTTTTTCCTACAACAGGGTGAGGAACACAAAAGTGTATCTAATGCCAAAGTCAAGGCTCAAATCCAGTTACCAAATGGTGAGCAAAAGAATCTAGATTTTAGCTATGATAAGGCTGGTAAACATTACGCTGCTTTTTTACCAGGGAAAGCTACTGGGGAATATAAGGTGGTCATTCAAACTGACATTAACGGTAAAAAAATAAACGGTCGCTTTTCCTTTAAACAATAAATATTGAATAACTTTTGTGGGTAAAGACATCATGAATCGTTTGGTTAGCGCATTACTAGTTAGTTCTACTTTATTGCTGGCTCAAAGTTGTTCAACACTAGGGCAATCTGGAGATGCATCTGTTGAGGGAGATAAACACCATGGTCACCATAATCACAATGAGCATGGTCATCACCATGGTAGCCATGGTCACGTAAATAAACCATCTGTAAATACTAAAGCTATACTAACGACTCCCTCAACAATTAATTTAGATAAACCAAATAATTTGGTAATTGATATTCAAGACTCTGAGGGAAATGCTGTTCCTGATTTTGAGGTTTTCCAAGAGAAATTAATGCATTTAATTGTAGTCAGTGATGATCTTGATTTTTACGATCATATTCATCCTGATTATAAAGGAAATGGACGCTTTGAAGTTGAAGCTAATTTTCCTAAACCTGGTGATTATACTCTTTTTAGCGATTACAAACCAACCGGAAAACCAGAGCGAGTTTCGGTAGTAAAAGTAAAAGCACCAGGAACTAGTTCATCTATAACTGAGATAGAAATTAAAAATGCAAAAGTCTTTGGCAAGACCAAGGTTGAGCTGAGTTTTGATAAACCCAAAGTTCAGGCTAATGAAGAAGTGATGATTAGCTTTAACTTAAAGAATGCTGCTAATAATAATCCGGTGAATGATTTACAACCTTATTTGGGAGAAGCTGGTCATTTAGTAATTGTTAAAAAATCAGAATCTATAACAGCATCTGATTACATTCATGCTCACGCACTTCCAGGTAAAACTACTGAACCGATACGTTTTGCTACCCAATTTCCTGAAAAAGGCACATATAAAGTGTGGGGTCAATTTAAGCGTAATGGTGAGATTGTAACGGCTGATTTCTGGGTAAATGCACTTTGAGCAAATATCTAATTTGGTCAGCAGTCAGCAATCAGCAGTCAGCAGTCAGCAGTCAGCAGTCAGCAGTCAGCAGTCAGCTATCAGCAATCAGCTATCAGCCGTGGCCAAAGGCTGATAGCTGATTGCACTTACCAATAATCACAATCAGGGATATCATGATTACTCCACCGGAGTTGATCAGATTTATAAATCTTCTCCTGTCATCTTTTATCCTTGATACGTCAGCCTGGAAATGACCGAGTCTTCCTATCCCAATTACAGTGAACAGTTGCGACAACTTATGGCAGAAGTGGGTATTCCTAGTTTTAGGCAACTAAGTCTCAGAGCTGATGTTTCGGAGTTGCAAGTGAGGCGTTTGCGGAAAGGTCAGGTGTCGCAGATGCAGCTAAAAACGCTGCTGAAACTTGCTCAAGCGTTGCAGGTGTCGGTGAATCAGTTACTGGTTCTGTTTTTGCCAGATTCTGTTTCTACCTTACAGCAGGAAGACTCAACATTCAAGCAGGAGTACCAGCGTCTAGAACAGCAGTTGGAACAGCAGCGCGAAACTTTAATGCAGGAGTTTCAGCAATCTAGTTTACAAGTGCTAGAATCCTGGCTGGTGCAATGGCCCACTGCTGCTTATGCGGCACAACATAATGAGCAGTTACCAGCTGCGAGATTATTGCCTCTGGTAAAGCCAGTGGAACAGTTGCTAGAAAAATGGGGTGTGGATGCGATCGCATCTGTAGGGGACGAACTCCCTTACGATCCACAACAACACCAACTCATGTCAGGCACTGCTCAACCAGGTGATCAGGTTAGGGTACGTTACACTGGCTACCGCATTGGTGATAAGTTGTTGCATCGTGCTAAAGTCAGTCCAGTTGATATAGCAAAGGGAGTAGGGAGTAGGGAGTAGGGAGTAGGGAACAGCGGATCTGGGAACAGGGAACAGGAAAGAAAAATTCTCACAATTCCTACACGGATGGCTAGAGTAGTAAATTAACAACTAAATTAAATTTAGTCATTATAAAATTGTTAATTGCTATTTGAGATTTTATATTAACAATTTTATAGTTTATATTTGTCAGCTGTTTCCCTTAAGCTGATGTGCATTTAAATTGGTTATTCCCTGTTCCCTGTTCCCTATTCCCTGTTCCCTTTGACTAATTTTAGATATCCCAATCTAAATGCTGAACAGCTTAATTAACTGCTTTGATACCATTGAGACGCCCATCTTCCATATTAACAATCCGGTCAGCAATATCCAGAATTCGATTGTCGTGAGTAACCAGTAAAATTGTACATCCTTGTTCTTTAGCTAACTGCTGCATTAAATCCACCACTTCACGACCGGATTTACTGTCTAGTGCTGCTGTTGGTTCATCTGCTAAGAGTATCTTGGGATTACCCACTAAAGCACGAGCGATCGCGACTCGTTGTTTTTGTCCTCCAGAAAGTTTATCTGGGTAGTAATTCACCCACTGACCTAACCCCACTGCTTCTAATATAGCTACTGATTTAGTAATAGCATCTTTAGTAGAAAGTTCTGGGTGTAGTTCTGCTGACATTTGCACATTTTGGCGAGCTGTTAAACTCTTGAGTAAGTTATGAGCCTGGAAAATATAGCCAATATGACGCCGCACTGCTATCAAATGACGTTTATTGGCTCCCAGCAGTTGCTCTCCTAGGATTTTGAGACTACCAGATTGAGGCGATCGCAATCCTCCGATTAGGGTTAGTAATGTGGTCTTACCCGATCCAGAAGGACCAGTCATCAACACAATTTCTCCTTGGTGGATGTCTAGGTCAATATCAAACAAAACCTGTTTCCGTAGAAAACCCTTACCAAAGTAATGGTTGAGATGCTTAATGGATACAACTGGTTCGTCCACCATGACAGTTTTCGTTCCTACCTAGTTATTGGTTATTGATTATATAGCTGTTTTTCAGCTAGTAAAGTACAAGTTTTTGGCTTTTAGGGAGCAGGGAGCAGGGAGCAGGGAGCAGGGAGCAAGGAGCAGGGAGCAGGGAGCAGTAAAGTCGGAAGAGGAAAGAGGTAATTTTTTTTTTGTACTTCATTAGGGTAAAAAGCACTATATAGGGATCCGTGTAGGAATTGTTATAATTTTTGATACCATATTCCCTACTCGCTACTCCCTGTTCCCTGTTCCCTGTTCCCTGTTCCCTTTTTTATTAGCAATAGTTTAAAAAATATCAGCGGGATCGGCTGCTTGGAGTTTCCCGATCGCGATCGCACCGGAAATACAACACATGATAAGCGTCAGAATCAACACTGTTACTGCCCTAGCTAGACTCATAGCTATGGGTAAACTAGTAGCATTTTTCGTTAAACTATACAACCCTAAGGCTAGTCCATATCCAGGAAAATAACCTAAAATTGCCAGAATTATAGCTTCTTTAAAAACGACAATCAATAGATAGCTGGTTTTATAACCCATGGCTTTAAGGGTAGCATACTCAGGCAAATGATCCGCGACATCAGTATATAGAATTTGATAAACAATCACTGTACCCACGATAAATCCCATAGCACTACCGAGGGTAAAAATAAAGCCAATAGCTGTACTGCTTTGCCAGTAAGCTTTCTCCCAATTAACAAACTCTTCCTTGGATAAAACTAGAACATCCTTGGAAAGTTCGCGCCTCATCTTCTCTACAACTATCTCCAAATCTAACCCTGGTTCTAATTCAATCAAACCGATATCAATTAGTCCTCTATGGCGGTCAGGGAAAAGGCGGAAAAAGTTTAAATCACTGGTGATCACATTTCCATCTGCTGCAAAGGAAGCCCCTAGGGTGAATAAGCCTCCTACTCGAATGCGACGTTCTTTGACTTCAGTGGTTATCTCTTTGCCCTGATTAAACTCTTCCGCAATAGGTCCATATTCAGGTCTGGAGCTGTCATCGAACAAAACGACATCTGGCATTTTAATTGTATCCAGATTGCTGGTTACTCCAGATAAATTGAAGACGTTGTCAGTAGGATTAAACCCAATCACAAGCACACTACGAGTTTCACGGGTTTGAGGATTTTTCCAGAGACCAAAGTCCATATATATCCCACGAATCGATTTGACCCCATCAAATGCAATACTTTGATACAACCTGCGACTAGGAAAACTTTTCATAGCGATTGTTGCTTGGGACTGGGGACTAATCAAAAAAATGTCACCTTGTATGCTATTATGTAGTGTCACATTACTGGCAAACAGGGCATCCCGAAAACCCATTTGCATAAACATTAAAATATCGGCAAAAGCAATTCCTGCCAGTGCCACCAGCAGACGCATTTTTTCATGGCTCAATTGTAACCATGCTAAAGGTATTTTCATGATTGATAGTTACTAGTTAATGACCATTTTTGAATTAAAAATTAAAAATGAATAGCCTTATACTTTGTAAGTGTTTCCACCGGATACAAGCCCACGAATTAATTTATAGGTTAGTTTTTAATTTTGAATTGATAATTTTTAATTGGAGCGATAGCGATTGACTAATAAGTAGTAACTATTTTTACGATGACTTGAGAGTTAGTTAAATCAGTAACCGTCTTGCTGTCTTCTGGATTGAGACGAATATCTACTTCGACAACTCTGGCATCTACGTCAGCAGCTGGATCAGTGTCAAGAACATCCTGTTTGTCAATTTGTTGCCCAATTCTAACTACAGTGCCATTGAGTTTACCTTCAAATGCCTTGCTTTCACTAATAATGGTTACTTTCTGTCCTAGCTTGACTTTACCAATATCACTTTCATAGACTTCAGCAACAACCATCATTTGGTCAGTTTGCCCTAGTTCCACAATTCCCTTTTCTTGATCTACGGTTTCTCCTGGATAAGTGTTAATTTTCAAAATTTGACTATCTAGTGGAGAATGGACGTAAGCAAATTTTAATTCTGCTTCGGCTTGCTTGACTTGTGCCATAGCCATTTCTAGCTCCGCTTCAGCTTGTTTAATATCTACAAGACGTACTTCTTTAATCTCTTCGAGGGTAGCTTTAGCTTCGTTAATCTGTGCTTCTACCACAGCTAGGGTTTGGTTGCGGTTGACAATAGCTTCTTTGAGTTCTTCCCTGAGGGTGCTTATAGTTTGAGTGCGGTTGGCTATGGCTTCACTGACGCTCTCTTGGGCGGTTTCTACGTTTAGGCGACGGCTGTCCAATTCGGAAATTGCGATCGCACCGTCTCGTTCTAACTGGTCATAGCGCTGAAAATCTGCTTGTACATTCCTTAACTGAGCCTCTAATCGCCTGACTGTGGCATCTTTCTCTTGTTGTGTTTCTTGCAGCTGAGTCTGTAAACGGTCAATGCGAGTTTGTAGCGCCTCCTTCTGCCCCCGATACTCTGCCTCTAGTCGTTTAATCTTAGCCTCCTGAGCACCAATGGTTCCACTTTTAGCACCGGCTTTGACTTTCTCCAAGTTCGCACGGCTTACTTTAACCTCCGCTTTGGCCCGTTCTAAATCCGCTTGTAAGCGATCGCGATTTTCCATGATGGCAATCAATTGATTGGCACCTACTCTATCCCCTTCCTTAACGAGTAACTGAGCCACCCTTGGTGCTTGAAAAGTTGTTGGAGCAGCTAATTGAATAACTTCCCCCTCAGGTTCGAGACGTCCTAGAGCAGTTACAGCTCGGATAGCTGGGGTTGTACTGGGGGATGGCACTGGTTCTGGTGGGCGCTCACGGACCATTTGCAAACTATATCGGCTAGCGACCACAGTTGCCAGAATCCCAACACCAGCCAGTACAATCACCCAACGGCTTAGGGGCTTTGATAATCCCTGATCTTTTATGCCAATCTTTGGCTCCATGACTCCTCCGGTTAAATCAACCTCTGTCGGTTATATGAGTCATAACCATCTCTTGTGTGCCATATTATATGGCTCCTTACTATTTAATCTATCATAAGGGAAATACAATTATGAGCACCGCTAACAGATTTTTTGAGAAGTCCCTCATTACTGGGTCAGCTGAAATTCAGCAGAGTGCATAGCAGGGGTTCCCGCTCGCAACTTTGCTAAAAGTTTAACGAAGGTTTTCTTTTCTGCACCAGTCAGGTGAGCCATCAAACCTGTCACCCGATTAAAGTGGTCGGGAAGCATTTGCTTCAAGAACTGCCAACCGTTTGGGGTCAGCTGAACCATCAGCATCCGTCGGTCATCTGGGTGGGGCTGGCGTTTAACTAACCCTTGACGTTCGAGACCATCGAGCAGACCTGTGATCGTCCCACGAGTAACACCAGCCTGTTGAGCACATTCGGAAGGAGTCAACCCTAACTCACCAGCTTTGTGTAATAGCATGAGTACGGTAAACTTACCGATTGATAACTCGTAGCGACCCAAATGAGTGTCAATCGCTTCGTAGATCTCAGTGGTAGTTTTCAGGAACGACAGACAAGTAAACACTGATGCTATATCTAGCTCAGGGTACTGTCTCGCCACATTTAGCAGTTCCTGCTCTGAGGGAAGGTCACGTTTAGTGAACATAGTCTATCCCCTTAAAAAGGTTTGCCGACTTATTATTATCGTGCCTTACTCTAGTATTTTTCAAATAGGTGAGGTATACAAGTTGTGGATTTTAGGTAACAGGTAACAGGTAACAGGTAACAGGTAACAGGTAACAGGTAACAGGTAACAGGTAACAGGTAACAGGTAACAGGAAAAAAATCCTGTGTACCTCATTAATATGATAACCGCTATCATCCATTGCTCCATCCCTAAACTAATCAGCAAACTAATCAGCTTTACCATTCATTAAGTATCAAGATCCTGGCAAGTCAAATAGTACGGAGGTCATATAGTTCTCTGCCCATTCAACACCAAACGCTTTTTCAAGCACCCGCCGGGTTTTGTCATTCTGCCGCTGCTTGCTGCAATAATAGTGTTGACCTGCAATAATTTCTGCTTGCTTTTCTCTAGAGACCGGTAGGGCATTTGCAGCATGGGCACAGTGAATCTGTAATAAATCATCCACCCATGCCAGGAACTGTGCTTCTTCTTCTGGACCATTGGGACGCACAAAAATGCAAAATTCTGAAAAAATGTCCGCCCAAGGTGGTAAGTCACGGGGCTGTTTAAACTCAGGTTTTGGTAGGGTCTCTAAAGAACAGTGATAGGCTTCTGGTAAGGTACGTTTAGGGTGGAGTGGAGAAAGGTCTGCGATCGCAGCGCTGATTTGTCCTCTAGCTGCCACCACATCACAGCCAAACATGGGCAAAGCATACTCTGGACGAGGAAACATTACACAGTGTAAAATGTCCAACATCTCACCTATTTTTGCCAATTCCAGGTGCATTTTCCGAAACTGACGTGTTTGATAGCAATGGTTTTCGATAGTCAGTTTCTCTCCCTCAAGCCGTCCTTCCACGTAGCCTAACTCGGCTGGTAAATCATAGGTCGAAAGGTCGAAGTAGCGCCGCCAGTTCGATTCAATACAGTCCGCCAGCTTAGCGCACAGAGGGTTTTGTTGGGTTCTTAGGGATGGCGTGGAAGTGGTTGACATTCCTTAACACTTAAAGGCTATGGGTAACATTGAGGCAACAGGCTTGCAGACAAAAGGGTTGGATGGGTTCTCCCCCCATTATCCCCCTTAACAAGAGGGGTAGGCAAAAGATAAAAGGCATACAAGACTTGAAGTATCAACCATTGCATTGATTGTAACCTTTGCAAATGGTAGATTTTTATACTTTATCTTTCCTCCTTCATCCAACTACCTCTATCTTCTCACCTTATCGGTGACCATCAATTGGAGCAAGACATCCTAAGTATGGACTTCGGATAAGCTTAGGATATCAGCTTGCCATGGGCAATCCTTTAGCGCTACACAAAACTTTGTTACTGCTGGGATTGGATCTAGGATTTTGTTTGCGATTGGCCGTAGGCCACGCTACGCGAACGCATGGAATTCCTTCCTAGTACCATGGACTAGGGGTGCATTGCTGAGGGGCGGGATGAATATGAGTGGGGTGGGCATCCTGCCCACCCGAAAATGACTACATTGAGTCTGCTACCTAGATTGAGCTAGGTTGATTCTGCGCCTAGTAAAACCATAGAGTAGATTAGCTAGACAATTTTTTGGCTTTGCTGTGAAGTAGGATGGGCTAAGTGCTATCAAGCAGTTCAAGGTTAATTCTAGGTTAAAAGGAGTTTGGAGGAAATTGATATGTTTGGTTTAGGATGGCCGGAAGTAATGATTATTGGCGTTGTGGCGGTTGTGATTTTTGGACCGAAGAAAATTCCTGAAATCGGCAGCGCCCTAGGGAAAACCCTCAGAGGCTTCAAAGACGAGATGAATAATCCGACATCAGACGCTAAGGAGTCACAAACTGAGCAGAAAGATTCATAATTAACAAAACTTTCAGCGCTTGATTCATCCTACTTCGTTGTCCGCGATTAGCCCGAAGGGCTACGCTTCGCGAACGCATCTAACTGCTGCCAGTCATTGATAATAATTTTGCCTCCCCGCTTGTAGGTAACCACTGAATTGATCGAATTTATCTTTTTGAACAAACGCACGCATTCTTCATAGGTTATACCTATACTGCGAGCAATTTGATAGTACGGAAGGTTGACATTTAAGGAGTCTCCCTGAGCAACAGACTGAGTTCCATAGCGAGTTGCATAGTATTGCAGTAGACGCACCAGTCGTACAATTGCCCTTTCTGAAATTAGTCCATGTACGGTGTTGTGAATTTGTTGCAGGCGTTGATTAAAGACTTCCAGGATTCGCAACGCCACTTCTGGGGTATGGCGAATGGTATCTAACAGCGCCTCTCGTTCTATGGTTAGCACTTGCGAGTCCACCTGACAAATAACTGTTGCGGGAGCAATACCATTACCAAAAATTGCCGGAGCCGCAAAAATATCCCCCTCAGGGATGATGCGCAAAAGGCTTTCTTTACCACTCGTCCCGGTTTTTTTAATTTGCAGAGTTCCCTTGATTAAGGCATAGAGTTGGCAGGGGAGGCGATCGCCCTCGTAGATCACAATCTCATCCCGCAAATAAGTCCGTACTTTGGTATAAGGCTGAAGATTCTCTAGCGCTGAGGTTTCTAGGTCTTTCAGCACCCAGACTTGAGCTAATTGTTCTATGGATGAGACCATGCCTACCAGTCCTTTGAGAGTGTTTGATAGTTATAGTATTTCTCAATTCGGTAGGGAGCAGGGAGCAGGGAGCAGGGAGCAGGGAACAGGGAGCAGGGAACAGGGAACAGGGAGAAGAGTGTGGGGAGAGGGGGTAGTGTGGGGAGAGAGGGGAGAGCACAAGAGTGTGGGGAGAGGGAGGAGAGGGAAGAATTAGTTTGAGATTAATTTGGTATCTTTAAATACTTTTTTTCTAATGGTCTTGATGCATATCCTCATCTGACTCCCCATTTCCCCATCTCCCCATCTCCCCATCTCCCCATCTCCCCATCTCCCCATCCCCCCACACTTCCCTCCCTTTCCCTACTCCCTACTCCCTACTCCCTTTGCTTTTACTTCCTTTATGAGCTAGCTCAAGGACAGCCCTAACTATTTCTGTCACAGTAAAAGTAGCAACGAGTTCAGAGATATTTCCAAATCTTAGAACTTCCTAGCTAAATTTGAGATGAGGAAAGGATAATGGGTAATGCGATCGCTAAAGCAAACACATCGTTTAGCACTTCCCTACAAAAATTAGTTTACTATCCAGATACAGGGATAATTAGTAACTTTTTGCTCAAGGATAACAATTGCCAATACACCCTATTTTGTTTGGCAAAAGGTACAGCAATCGAGGAGCATACTTCACCTCGTAATGCCGCAATCACGGTAATTGAAGGGAAAGGAATTCTGACCTTAGACCAGAAAGAGATAACCTTAGAAGCAGGAGTTTTTATCTTTATACCTGCTAAAGCACCTCATAGGTTACAAGCCCAAGAGAATCTGAAATTTGTGCTAACCCTCTCGGAACAGCCCTTACCGGTGAATCAGGTTAGCCAAGAAACCATAGATATCATCAAGTCCACAGCCCCCCTCCTCAAAAAGCATGGTAAGCAAATTACTACTCGGATGTATGAAATCATGTTTCACAACCATCCAGAGGTAAAAGCACAGTTTGATATGTCAGCTCAAGCTAATGGTTCTCAACCAGCAAAATTAGCTACAGCAGTCTATAGTTATGCTACCAAAATTGATAATCCGGAGGATTTAAAATCAATGGTTGAGTTGATTGCCCATCGTCATGTAAAAACCAATGTTAAACCAGAACAATATCCCATTGTGGGAGAGAGTTTACTACAAGCGATGAAGGATGTGTTGGATGAAGCGGCGACAGAGGAAATGATAGTAGCTTGGACAGAAGCTTATCAGATATTAGCTGATATTTTTATTAACCGAGAACGTCAAATCTATCAATCATTATAGCAATCTGGGAGTCGGGAGTCGGGAACAGGGAGTAGGGAGTAGGGAGTAGGGAATATGAGAACTGCTATATTGCCGTTAGTTTAAATTCCCAGCAGTCAAAACCTGCTCAACGGTTAACATCAGCTCAGGAAACGTAGGTGATGTTAACCGTTGATTTCCAGTTGCCGTGGAACGGGCATGTTGGTGGAACGGGCATGTTGGTGGAACGGGCATGTTGGTGGAACGGCCATGTTGGGGGAACGGGCATCTTGCAGTGGAATGGGCATCATGGTGGAACGGGCATCTTGGTGGAATGGGCATGTTGGTGGAACGGGCATCTTGGTGGAACGGGCATCTTGGTGGAATGGGCATGTTGGTGGAACGGGCATCTTGGTGGAATGGGCATCTTGCCCGTTATCAATATTCCCAGGCGGGCAGGATGCCCACCCCACTCCTATTCATCCCGCCCCTCAGCAATGCCAAAAATCCTGTGTACCTCATAGCTATAAGAAACGCTATAAGCACCTCAAGTAGCGTGGCCAACGGCCAACGGCTGACTGCTGACTGCTGACTGCTGACTGCTTACGAAAAATGATCCGAGTTGAATATAGCGGTTTCTATCCTAATGAGGTACACAGGATTTTTTCCCTGTTCCCTGTTCCCTGTTCCCTGTTCCCTAAAACCAAGGACTCTGTACCTCACCCAATTAAAAACCGCTATATTCCTAAAAATATTACGATATATTTCATTGTTGAATATTCCTAAAAATGTTACGATATATTTCATTTTTAGGGATTTTCTCTCTTTTGTTGTTTTTCATGTTAGGGTTATTTTGGTGGCAGTTATAAGTATAGAAAACCTATTGCCCTATTCCATAGTCTTCTTGTCAAGATTATCCTCCAATTATTAGGCGGGATAGATACTACCTATGTTGGAACATGTTCTCTCGTTTCTTAAGGAACAACTCAACAGCTACATCCGAGTAAAAACCGGGGGTCAGGCTTTTGAGGTCTTATTTCTTCAGGATCGCAACGGGAAAGAAGTTTCCTTAGAAGAGAATGCGATTACTACCTTATTAGTCAACTTAGAAGAAGACTATACCTTTCGTTCTGGTGCCGCCTATGAAAGGATGCCTAATCAGGGGGGTAACCAGCAAAACAACCCTAATCTTTACCTCAATTTATACGTTCTCTATGCTGCTAATTTTACTAATTACCGGCAATCTTTAAAGTTTTTATCCCTAATTATCAAATACTTTCAAAGTCATCGATTATTTGATTGTCGTAACTCTCCAACCCTCAGTTCGGAGATCCAAAAGTTGACCATAGAACTGGTTAATTTGCCTTTTACTGAACAAAGAGAGGTTTGGTCTGGTTTAGGCATGTCTTATATGCCTTCAGTCATTTATAAAGTCAGAATGGTTGTCTTTGCCGATGGGGATACGGTGGAAATTGGCTCTGATGTAACTGAGAAGGAAGTTAGTAGTTCAAGAATCTAGTATCGCCGCCAAACTAAAACCCAAGGGTCATCTAGATTATGCTTTATAAGCCACTCTTTGAATTAAGTATTCTTCACGACTATTATCGGGATAAAGTCTGCCCGGACTTAAGTGTTGAACCAACACCTGAATGTCGTAGGGTACTTAGGGGTCATCGTCTGATTGTTAAGAATAAAGTTAACGGAATAGTGGTCATTGCCCCAGTAGTTTCAGTAGGTTCAGAAGATTCAGAAGATTCAGAAGATTCAGAAGATTCAGAAAAATCAGAAAATTCAGAAAATTCAGAACAGAAACCCTGGGTAGAGCTTGCTGATAATTTGCGATTTACTTTTATATTGAAAATCAAAAATCAAGATTTTATAGATTTCACAGATATTGAATGGAAACCCGTTGATAATGTTATTTACCTGTTTAGTAATGAAAGGAATACTAAAATTGGAGTGTCAGACTTAGAAAGAACTAGAACTAGATTGCCTGGTAGTGATCAAGAAGTAGTGATACTTGCTATTTTAAGGCTGATTACTATTTTACGGCTGATTAGAGAACGACTATACCGATTTGTCTTACTACTTAAATTGTCTGATCACAAATTACCCAGGGGACAGCCGTTTTTTGGCATAGTCTATATTTATAATAACTCCTCTATGCCTAAATCTTTTAAAGATTCGAATCAGGGCAGTAAATATAGTGACTATCAAATCACCTTTCAAGCCAAAAAACAACACTGGCGCTATTACCTGGTAACAGATCAGTTAACTAATGGCGATGAATTCTTGATTGAAGATAAAGATCCGACCAGGAAACCAAAAATTCAATTTACTAGATCTACGAGTGCCGAAGCTGAAAAAACAGATCCAATATTTTCTGCCCTTAACCAACAATTTCCTGTTCCTGAATTTCCAAAATATCTCTTTAAATCTGACTCAGAAATTGCTTGTCAGGAAGCTGGGATAAAAAATATTCAACTTTTAAAAAAGAAAAAGACTGAACTTGGCGATCCCTCTGTGTGGATTGATCATTTACCTAATCCCCCTAATCAGAACGGAATTCAAGTCATTAATGCCCTGAAATACCTATAAAAATTGAAACGTAAGGATTGAACCATGGTAACGTATAAAACTCCCAATGTTTATGTCGAGGAAATTTCTACATTTCCCCCCTCAGTCGCTGAGGTATCTACAGCGATTCCAGCTTTTATCGGTTACACAGAGAAAGCTAAACGAGGCAGTGAAGATTTAACCAATACACCCACTCGAATTAGTTCACTGCTTGACTATGAAACTTTGTTTGGCAAAGCTCAAGCAAGTAAATTTGTAGTAACAGCAAACGGAGATGGTATTGCTAGCATTGAACCTCCTGAATTCAAGTATTTAATGTATTATGCCTTGCGGATGTATTTTGATAACGGTGGGGGCAGTTGTTACATTGTTTCGGTGGGTAATTACAACGGAACTAAAAAAAATAATGATTTTAGAGCAGGCTTATCAGCTTTATAAAAAGAAGATGAACCCACTTTAATCATGCTTACCGATGCCGCTAATTTAAGTACTGAAACCGATTATTACGATCTTTGTGGACAAGCTTTGATGCAATGCAATAAATTAAAAGATCGGTTTGCAATCTTCGACGTTATGAAAGATAAAGTTGATGAATTCCGAGATGGAATTGGTACAGCATATTTAAAATATGGCGCAGCTTATTCTCCCTACCTCCAAACATCACTCAACTACTATTACACCGATGTTTCTGTAACTGTATCAGTCCTAGACATACGCTTTGAATACACCACAGACCCTAAAGGTATTCTAGTCACGTATACAGGGAATAAGGAAGATCAACCTAAAGTAGCTATTACTACTAGTACAGGTACAGATCAAAAACAAAATATCGATTTTTCGCTCGACCGTAATACTAAGACTCTAACAATAAAACTCAATGCAAGCAGTGCAAAAGGAAAAAACATCATCGCCGAATGGAAAAAATGGAAAAAAATTCCTGAAAATAGCAATGGTAATTCCTTCAATATAGAGCAAAACGGAGATGGTAGTGACGATATATCATCAGTTGTCAATCCAACACCTCTCGAAGCCCTACATCCCAAGGTGTACAACACAGACCTTAATGGTATTTTAGTCACTTATGTCGGTCCGGAGAACGATGAACCCAAAGTAGCTATTACTCTTGACAAGAATCAGCCAACAGATGTAGACTTTGAAATTGACAGTAACTTGACTCTAACAATAAAACTCAAAAGAAACACAGCAACTGTAAAACAAATTACCGACGCATGGAAAACATGGAAAGCTGGAAATAGCACTGATAATAATTTTGAAATAAAGCAAAGCGGAGATGGTAGTGCCGATATATCATCAGATTCAGAAAATTCAGATGGTAGTGCCGATATATCATCAGATTCAGAAAATTCAGATGGTAGTGCAAAACCTCTCACTACCCCTCCTCCTCTAGAGTATTACAAAACTACTAAAACAGATTTGTATAACAAGGTTAAGACTGAACTAGGTAAACAGCGAGTCGTATTACCTCCAAGTGCTGCTGTAGCAGGGGTATATGCCAGGGTAGATCGGGACAGGGGAGTTTGGAAAGCACCTGCTAATGTCAGCTTGGCATCGGTACTTGCGCCTACGGAAAAAATTACCAACGAGGAACAGGAAAATCTTAACGTTGATCCCACCGCCGGTAAATCCATCAATGCTATTCGTAGCTTTACCGGAAAAGGAACTTTAATTTGGGGAGCAAGGACTTTAGCGGGTAATGACAATGAATGGCGCTATATCCCTGTGCGCAGACTGTTCAATCTGATTGAAGAATCGATTCAGAAAGCCACTGCATTTGTGGTCTTTGAGTCTAACAACACCATCACCTGGCTGAAAGTGAAGTCCCTAATTGAAAGTTATCTAGAGGGATTATGGCGACAGGGTGCCCTGGCTGGTAGCACTCCTGAACAAGCTTTCTTTGTTAATATCGGACTGGGTAAAAGCATGAGAGCACAGGACATTTTAGAAGGACGGATGATTGTGGAAATTGGTCTGGCAGCAGTCCGTCCGGCTGAGTTCATTATCCTGAAATTCTCCCATAAATTACAGGAAGCATAGGGGGAATTCAAAATTCAAAATTCAAAATTCAAAATTGTAAGCATTCAGCGGTCAGTGGTCAGTGGTCAGTGGTCAGTGGTCAGTGGTCAGTGGTCAGTGGTCAGTGGTCAGTGGTCAGTGGTCAGCGGTCAGTGGTCAGCCGTGAGCCATTCCCGTAGCGTGGCCATAGGCCAATAGCTGTTCGCGTAGCGTGCGCGTAGCGCTTAAGCTGATAGCTGATAGCTGTTCGCGTAGCGTGCGCGTAGCGCTTAAGCTGATAGCTTACCTTATCTAGCGGTTTTTAGTCTAATGAGGTACACAAAATTTTTGTCCTGTTCCCTCTTATCTTTTCCCTGTTCCCAGATCCGCTGTTCCCTAAAACCAGAAACTCTGTACCTCACCAAATTACAAACCGCTATAACAGTCAAACTAAACCTAAAGTAATTAAGGAAACATAAATCATGGCAGACACAGTACAACAAATCAAAGATACTTATCCAATTCCGGTATTTTATTACCGAGTCACCATCGATGGAGATGATTCCCACGCTTTCTCAGAGGTATCGGGATTAAGCATTGAATTTGAAACGATTACTTATCGAGATGGCCTGAGTTATAAAGATGGGCCAAAGTACATGCCAGGATTGGACACTCCCATTAACCTAACCCTACAGAAAGGAATTGTCAGAAAAGACAGCTATTTATTTGAATGGTTTAGCACGATTAACCTCAATACCGTCGAAAAGCGAGATCTTAGGATTGACTTGTTAGACGAGTCAGGTGAAGCAGTTGTCTCCTGGGAAGTTGGAAATGCTTTCCCTAAGAAATTAGATGCACCGTCATTTAATGCCACTAGCAATGAAGTTGCTATTGAAAGTTTAGAACTAATGGCTAATACTCTCAAGGTTAATAACCCTCCATTATAATCATTAGAGTTCCCGGCAATGGTCGGTAACAGGGAACAGGGAACAGGGAACAGGGAACAGGGAATCAAGAATTGAGAATAACACTATCGGACAAATAACTATTTTTACAAGAGGTCTATAGCGGTTTATAACCTAATCAGGTACACAATATTTTTGACCTGTTCCCTATGTTCCCCTCCTGGGAGGGGTTAGGGGTGGGTTCCTCTTCTCTCTTCCCTGCTCCCTGCTCCCTGCTCCCTGTTCCCTAAAACCCAATAATTTGTACTTCACCGAATTGAAAACCGCTGTAAGTTATGGCAGATAATTTCCCCATTCCGGAACTTACTTTGACTGAAAATCCCCCGGTTGGATTTAATTTTATGGTCGTCTTTTTCATTGGTGGAATTCTGCCTAATCCCTTAGATATTCGCTTTCAAAAGGTATCGGGAATTTCTGCGGAAATAAGCACAACAGACATCCGTGAAGGGGGTGAAAATATTTTCAGACATCGTTTGCCTAATCAGGTTACCTATAACAATCTGGTTTTAGAACGAGGAATGGTGATTGGCTCTCCTCTGAATGTAGAGTTTAACGTTGCTATGAGTACCATGAAATTTGCCCCCAGCAATGTCTTAGTCATGTTGCTTGATGAAAACACTGTTCCTGTTTCTAGTTGGTTATTTAAGAGAGCTTATCCAGTAAAATGGTCAACATCCGATCTAGATGCTAATGCCAATGCTGTGGTTATAGATACGATGGAATTAGCCTATGTGAGATTTCAAAGTGTGAGGATTTAGCTATGCCAGTGGAAATCAAAGAATTAATTATTCGTGCCAACATTGTGGATAATAGTGAGTCTAAGCATGGAAATAGTGATAATGGACATAGTTATGATAATACTTTAGCTCCCCAGATGGGAGAAAATTATGAACAAAAAGGTGAAATAATTGCTGCTTGTGTCGCCCAGGTACTGAAGATACTGGAGCGGAAAAAAGAGAGATAAGGTAAGGAAGTGTGGGGAGGGTGGGGAGAGGGGGAGATAGGAAGATAGGGAGATAGGGAGATAGGGAGATAGGGAGATAGGGAGATAGGGAGATAGGGAGATAGGGAGATAGGGAGATAGGGAGATGGGGAGATGGGGGAGATTTTTCTTAAGGGTAATTGTAATAACATGAGATAGCGTTTATCATAGCTATGAGGTACACATTCTTTTTTACCTATTGCCTATTGCCTATTGCCTTCCCCTCCTGGGAGGGGTTAGGGGTGGGTGCCTATTGCCTATTGCCTGTTCCCTGTTCCCTGTTCCCTGTTCCCTGTTCCCTATTCCCTGTTCCCGATTCCCGATTCCCGATTCCCGATTCCCGATTCCCTATTCCCTAAAACCCAAGAATAATTTATACTTCACCCAAATAATCATTATATGCTAAAAAACCCTTTCAAATTAGAAAAGCTGAAGATTCGTGTTTATAAAGATGGAAAACGGACTGGAAAGGGAGAAGATACCTTTGAAGTCATGTTTAATCCGGAATCCTATTCCTTACAATACGAGAATGTTTATCAAACTAAGCAGGGTATTAATACCCGTGGACGCGAAGCAAAATATACTCTCAGCAAACCCAGGAATTTGTCCCTCAAGTTAATTTTAGATGACACAGGAGTAGCAGATTATGGAGGTTTTGGGTTTGCCGGAGCTTCATTAGTTGGCAATCTTTTAGGGACGAGAGATGTTTACAAGCAAGTAGACCGCTTTCTGAAGCTAACAACATTTATGGATGGAACAATCCATGAGCCTAAATATCTCAAAATTGAATGGGGAGACTTAATTTTTGATTGTCGTCTCGTATCTGTTAATGTTAAATATACACTTTTCAACCGTAGCGGACAACCGATAAGAGCTGAGTTAGATACCGTTTTTAAAGGTGATCTAGAAGATTCCAAGCGAATTAAATTAGAAAATAAAAGCTCACCCGATCTTACCCATACTAGAACTATAAAAGCTGGAGATAAGTTGCCTGTGATGGCTCAAGAGGTATATGGTGACTCGGCTTATTATATCCAGCTTGCCCGTGCTAATAATGTCAATAACTTCAGAAAGTTAAAAACCGGAACAACTATCAATTTACCGCCAATAGAGAAGTAAAAAATAATGAGTGGTGTTGTCACAGCAACAATTTTGAGTAAAGGTAAAAAAATGAACTCTGAATATAATGTCATGTCGATTGACATTATCAAAGAGGTGAATAAAATCCCGATAGCTCAAATTATTTTATTAGATGGTGACGCGGCAGACCAAGAATTTGCTATTAGCAATACAGAGTTTTTTAAACCAGGCAAAGAAATTGAAATTAAGCTTCGCTATGAAGGGGAAAAACAAAAGGAAGCAACAGTGTTTAAGGGAATTATAGTTAGACACTGTGTTCAAGCCGATCGCTATAGTTCTCTGCTCACTGTTGATTTAAAAGATGCAGCATACAAACTAACCACCCAACGAAAAAGTGCTGTGTTTCGAGATATGACAGACAAGGATATTATCGGCAAAGTCATCAACACTGGGGGTGGGGGGTTAAAATTCAAATCTACTGCTGTAACTAAACCAAAGCATAAGGAAATGGTGCAATATTACTGCACTGACTGGGATTTCATTTTATCTCGTGCGGATGTCAATGGTCTGTGGGTTTTAGTTGATGATGGCGAAATTACGGTTAAAGAGCCCTTACTAAAGGGGAAACTAAAACATACCTTTGAGTATGGCAAAGATGAAATTTACCAGTTTGAAATGGAAGCTGATATTTGCGATCAGAAAGCGTCGGTAGAAAGTACAGCTTGGGATATCAAAACACAGAAATTATTACAATCACAAAAAGCGAAAGAGTTTTCTACCACCCAGGGTAATTTAAAAGGAGATGAATTAGCCAAAACCATTGGTGCAGATAACTATCAATTAATCAGTTTAGCTCCCTTAGATGACCAGGAAGTAAAAGCTTGGGCAGATGCCAAGTTACAAAAAAGTCGTCTGTCACTGTTTAAAGGTCGCTTCAACTTACCTGGATTTGCTGATATTAAACCAGGAGATATGATAAAAATTGATGGAATAGGAAAGCGCTTCAATGGCAAAACTTTAGTAACGGCTATTCGACATCAATTTAGTAGACAAGGCTGGCAAACCTATGTACAATTTGGCTTGTCAGCTAGCTGGTTTTATCAACAAACTAATGATATTTTTGATACACCAGTGGCGGGATTGATTCCAGCTATTCATGGGTTGCAAATTGGGATTGTGGATAAGTATGAAGCGGATCCAGAAAAACAGTTTAGGGTAAAAGTCAGAATCCCCTCAATTGAAACAGATGGTATTGTTTGGGCAAGATTAGCTTCCGTTGAGGCTGGTAATCAAAGGGGTATCTTTTTTAGACCAGAAACCGGGGATGAGGTTATTCTCGGTTTTATCAATGATGACCCTAGACAAGCGATAATTCTGGGTGCGGTGCATAGTGGTAAAAATGCTTTGCCGCCTGGTTTGACAGTAACCAAGGAAAATAATAAGAAAGGAATAGTTACCAAAAACTCCCTAAAACTTATATTTGATGATGAAAATAAGTTAATCGAAATTAGTACATCCAAGGGCAATACCTTTAAATTATCCGAGCAGGATAAAGGGATTAAATTGGAAGATGAAAATGGGAATACAATCACGATGGATAATCAAGGAATTAAGATAAAATCAAGTAAGGACCTTGTGATGGAGGGTAACTATATCAAGATTAAAGGCTCGAGAGTGGATATTAATTGAGGCAAGGGTGGGGCGGGGGCGCGGGGAGATGGGGAGATGGGGAGATGGGGAGATGGGGGAGATTTTTATTAAGGGTAATTATCCTGAAATGATACAAGAGGCAAAAGGCAAGAGGCAAGAGGCAAGAGGCAACAGTCCGTAGGGTGTGTTAGCGATAGCGTAACGCACCATTGTACGAACTTTGGTGCGTTACACTAAAAGCTAACGCACCCTACAAATCCTACAAATCCTACTGCTAAAAACAACCATGTCTCAAACCATATTAAAACCAAAAAATCCAATTCCACCCCTTGAAAGTGGAGATCTACTTACTCAGGTTGAATTTGAACAGCGTTATGCACAGATGCCCAATGTCAAAAAAGCGGAATTAATCGAAGGAGTTGTTTATATGGCATCACCCTTAAGAATGACCCAACATGCTAATCCCCATGCTCGTATTATGACTTGGTTGGGTACATATTGGTCAGCTACACCAGGGGTAGAAGTGGGCGATAATGCGACTGTACGTCTAGATGCAGACAATGAACCTCAACCGGATGCTTTACTAAGACTAACGGTAGATGGACAATCAAGGATTAGTGAAGACGGCTATGTAGAAGGTGCGCCAGAATTAATCGTAGAAATAGCAGCTAGTACGGCCTCTATTGATTTAAATGATAAATTAAAAGCTTACCGACGTAATCAAGTTCAAGAATATTTAGTTTGGCGGGTTTATGACGGAGAACTTGATTGGTTTCGGTTAAGGGAAGGAAAATATATAAAACTAAAACCGAATGATAAAGGCATTATCTGTAGTGACTACTTCCCTGGCTTATGGTTAGCCCAAGACGCTTTACTAACTGGAGACTTAGGCCAAGTATTAGCAATTTTACAGCAGGGATTAACATCACCAGAACATGAAAACATAGTAAAAAAATTGACCGATAAGGGGAAGGTTGACTAGAACAAGAGGCAATAGGTAATGGGTAATAGGTAATAGGTAATAGGTAATAGGTAATAGGCAAGAGGCAAGAGGCAAGAGGCAAGAGGCAATAGGTAAATGGAAGAAAACCGCTCTTTTTTAGGGACAGGATGGAGTTTTCCCCCGACATTTAACCGGGATACAGGAACGGTGGAGATGGTTTCTGATCACGAGGATATTGTCCAAAGTTTGGAAATTATCCTGTCAACCCGTCCAGCCGAACGGATTATGCAGCCTGACTTTGGTTGCGAATTGAGTCAGTTTCTGTTTGAGGAAATTACTCAAGGGTTAATTACGGGAATAAGAGGCACGATTTCTGATGCTCTTTTGAACCATGAGCATCGTATAGATGTGGAGGAGATAAATATAGAGGACAGTGAAATAGAGGGATTGTTGTTAATAATTGTTACCTATACCGTGCGAGTCACTAATTCTAGGTTTAACCTGGTTTATCCTTTTTATATTAATGAAGCTCAAACGGTTTGAGTTCTTGTATAGCGGTTTTCCATTGGGTGAGGTACAGAGAACAGGGAACAGGGAACAGGGAATAGGGAACAGGGAATAGGGAACAGGGAACAGGGAATAGGGAACAGGGAATAGAGAACAGGGAACAGGGAACAGGGAACAGGGAACAGAGTTCTTGTAGGGTGGGCAAAGGTCGATGATTCCAGATCAAATAGGGAATTGGCTCAGCATTTGCCCACCCTCCCCGCACTCCCCACACTCCCGCCCCGCGCCCCCGCCCCGCGCCCCCGCCCCTATTGCCGCTGTAAGGCATGTAAACGAAAACTTAAGCTAACATTTATTTAGAGACGTTTTTCCAGATAAATACTGAAATTAATGACTTATCTATTAACAGAGGCTTTTCAGAAAGCACAAAATTTACCAGAAGAGATACAAGACGAACTGGCTCATCAGTTAATCGAAGATATTGAGAATGAACTTAAATGGCAAAAAACATTATCACAATCTCAAACCTCTTTCCTAGACGAATTAGCCCGTAAAGCATTAAATGAATCTAAGATAGGGGAAACGAAAGTTATGGGTTTTGATGAATTATGAAGTCAGAATTAACCAATGACTTTGTAAACTGTTTTGGAAAATTACCAGAAAAAGTAAAGCAGACTGCACGAAAAAATTATAAACTTTGGAAACAGAATCCCAACCATCCAAGTTTAGAGTTTAAGAAACTTCAGACTCAAGAGCCAATATACTCTGTTAGGGTGGGAATCGGTTGGCGTGCTGTAGGAGTTATGAAAAAGACAGATACAATAGTTTGGTTTTGGATTGGCTCTCACACTGAATATGATAAGTTACTTAAAAAGTTATAATGTGATTGCCGCTAGATAAAACTTACAAAGAAAAAGACTGACCCAAAAAAAACCGAAAATCAGGCATAGCACAATGGCAAATTCGGTCACGAAAAAAGTCTCATCAAGGCAAATACCTAACTTAGGTCAAAAAAAGAGCAACAGCTTGTAGGGTGGGCTGCATGTCGAGGATTCGAGATCTTATTGTGATTGGATCAGCATTTGCCCACCCTACGCCACTACCTACGCTTCAGGTTTGGTGGGCAAATGGACCCGATTCCAGATCAAATTGTCAGAGGTACAGCATTTGCCCACCCTACGCCACTGTTCGAGCGGGCAGGATGCCCACTCTACCTATTCCCTATTCCCTATTCCCTGTTCCCTGTTCCCTATTCCCTATTCCCTATTCCCTATTCCCTAAAACTCCCCACAACTAAAACCACCCTTCTATCTCTTCGTTTGTCAACATTTTCTTCAATTTAAGATATTCCCGTTTTGTGGCTTCATAGATATGTTCCATGTTCACGGGTTCATCGGCGGCGGCGGCCAAAAAGGCGGCATTTAGGGCAATATTGCGAATATTTCCGCCAGCTACATTGAGTTGACCCAGTTTCTGGTAATTTAAGTTTTGGGTTGGTGTCTGGGCAGGAAAAATGCGCTGCCAAATTTGGGTACGGATTTCGGGTTGGGGAAAAGGAAACTCCACCACAAAGCGAATGCGGCGGGAAAAGGCACTATCGAGGGCGCTTTGGAAATTGGTGGTCAAAATAGCTAACCCTTGATAGGCTTCCATGCGTTGCAGCAAATAGCTGACTTCGATGTTAGCGTGGCGGTCGTGACTGTCTTGAACTTGGGTACGCTTACCAAACAGGGCATCCGCTTCGTCAAACAGAAGAATAGCACTTCCGGTTTCTGCTGCATCAAAGATCCGCCGCAGATTCTTTTCGGTCTCACCAATATATTTACTGACAACTCTACTTAGGTCGATGCGATAAAGATCCAGGCGAAATTCCTTAGCTAATACCTCTGCTGCCATGGTTTTACCAGTACCGCTAGCCCCGTAAAATAGGGCGCTGATGCCCAAACCCCGATGGCCTTTTTGGGCGAAACCCCATTGCTGATAGACTTTATACTTGTGTCTGAGATGAGTGGCAATATCCCCAAGAAGCAGCCGTTGTGGGGTTGGTAATACCAAATCGTCCCAGGTAGCCGTAGCATTGATAGGTTGCGCTAAGTGATCTAATTGATTACGGGCATTATGGCGGCAGAAATCCCATAATTGAGTAGAGTCTTGAATTTTGAATTTTGAATTTTGAATTTTGAATTGATCACAGGCAGCTTGAATAGTAGCATGATTGAGGTTAAACTGTACCGCGATGCGCTCAAGTTGACCGTTAAGTTCTGCTGCTGCTGACCCTATATGGCTTTCCCACAGGCAATATTTTTCCTCGTGGCTCAATGGGGGGATGTCAAGGTTAACAATAGTCCGCTGACAGTCAATTTTTCGGTCATTGCAGCTGAGGATTAAAGGAGTATTGTTACTATCAATAAATTTGCTCAGAGCCAACTCCCGCCCAGGCTCAGAAAAATTATAACTATCGCAGTCAATAAACAGGACACTATTGCTAAGATGGGCTTCCCTTTCCCAACGCTTCCCCAGTTGGTACACTTCCTGGGGGTTGGTGGTCACAGCCAATGGTTCTAGAGTGTGTAACTTTAACCCCAAACCCTGACAAGTGGCGGAGGCAATTTGGTATTTAGTGCTTCGATCCGAGCCAGATAATTGCACCACGGGATAGCTATTTCTCCCCTCGCCCCCAGACCAAATGGTGATCAATTGCTCCACTATACTTAACTGAGAGCTAGGCAAAAGATGAAGGTTGGTCTGAGGCGGTTGGGGTTTGATCTTTCCTGCTAATTCCTGGTCTGTGGCATATTCTCCTAAAAGAAAGCAGAGGATACGCTGGTCAATATAGAGGGGGGACTGGCTTAGGATCAATCCTGGTTCTATGTGGAGCAGTTGCAAGTTTAGTAAAGGGCGTTGGGGAGAAAGGACACCCCAATTGGCTCCGGGAAGGGCGTCAAAAGCTAAACTGAGAGTAGGATAGTTTTTGTTTGGACTATTTTTTTGGGCTTTGGCAAACAAAGAATGGAAGTATGGTTCTATTTCCATTCCCGCGCACATGAGCAGGATATCCCTTTCAAAGGGGGAGAGAAGGAATTTGTTACAAAGTTGAGCCAGGGCAGAAGTATCGTCAATAATTTCAGTTACGATTTGTTGATTTTCTTTACCTTCTATGTAGTTTTCTAAATAGTTACGAACTCGCCAGATTTCTTGAAACAGAGAACTAATATTAGAGTGATACCAGTTGGTTTGAGTTTGGGGTGCCATGTCGCGCTCCATTAAGACGGTGGAATCGACTTATATTCTTTTCTAATAGGGTACAAGGTAAAAGGAAATAGCTATGCGCACTACTCATACCTATAAACCGAAATATTCTCACTCTACCTCGTTGTCAATAGCTCAAAAAAAGAAAGACTCCAGAGTGATGGGTTCTAGAAGAAGATTGGATGCAGAGGACAGGGAGTGGAACGCATTAGAGGGGGTCGGGGAATGGGGAAGTAGAATGGCTAATGTGATGCACTCCCTGGAAACGGGACAATACGTGCCCGACACAGGATGGTATGAAATGGGGCTGCAAGCAAAGCTAAGTATAGGACAGCCGGTGGAGAAAAACCAAGAAGGGGCGAATCACGGTGGGCATCTGGTAGTGCAGCCTAAAAGGATGATGGTGCAGGGTCGAGCACAACCGTTGACGGGGGATTCGGTGACTTATGGCGATAGCATGAGGGCATCGAGGAGGGTAAAAGAAAACAAAACTGGCTTGCCTGATCGCCTCAAGGCAGGAATAGAGAACCTCTCTGGCTATTCGATGGATGATGTGAGGGTGCATTACAACTCTCAGAAACCGGCACAATTGCAGGCTCTAGCTTATGCACAGGGTACGGAGATTCATGTGGGGCCGGGGCAGGAGAAGCATTTGGCCCATGAGGCGTGGCATGTGGTTCAGCAGAAGCAGGCAAGGGTGAAGAGAAAGGTGCAGAAGAATGGCGTACAGCTCAACGACGATGTGGAATTAGAAAGAGAAGCCGAAGAAATGGGAAAAAAAGCGTGGATGAAGAGGCGGGATGAGAACGCCTGCCGAATTACACAGGTCCCGATGACAAGAACAGAAGACCATGATATGACGGAGGTGGTACAGAGGAAGCCTGGTTTAGTAGCAAGAATGTTCAGGGGAGGGGCTGCGATGAGAGCATACACAGGATGGAAGGTAGAACCACGTCCGGTTGAATCAAGGAAAAGCGGAGGACGCCAAGAAGCATACGAACTGTTATCAAAGTATTTACCCCGCACCCATGTTGGTGGGGTCATGGCTATGCCAGTCCAGGAATTCTATAGTATGAGCGGGGAGACAGTGTCAGGGGAAATAGGAAACCATTATAAACAACTTGAAGCTGAGGGCTTATTATCCTTACCGCCCACCGACGATAATCTAAATAAGGTAGCCCAAAGAGAGACGGAATGGTGGAAACAGCAGAGTGGTTTTCCTGGTTTTGCAGGAGGCAGCGTGTCGGCCCAGACGAGGTTTGACATCCTGAAGGCATACCGAGATCAATAGTCCGTACGCCGAGCTGGTAGGGTGGGCAAAGGGACATTTTTTCGGTGTAACTTTGCTGTACTCTCAGTGCGATCGCTGATAAAGCTCTTGTAGGGTGGGCAAATAGACTAGCTCACTGAGCTTATGGTCAAAGTCTCATTATTTGCCCACCCTACCCTACCGAATGGGTAAGCCTCTGTGGTCTGTTGGGTTAAAGCCATGTAAACCACCAACCCAAAACCAAACAGACTCACCCCATCCACCCCACTTCTAACCCACCGCCACCAATGGTTAAGGTAAGTCTCAATGCGAAGCTGATCCGCACCTTGCTCATAAGTGTGGCTCGTTCCTGGTAGGAGTCTCTAGAGAATAGAGAGGTATGACCAGGGGGATTCGCGGGATAAAACCCAAAATCCTAACTGATTATCGGATGTGGGTGAAAGTAGTGCGATCGCTCTTGTCGGGTGGGCAAATGGACATGATTCGTGATGAAGAAGCCAAACTATCATTTTTTGCCCACCCTACCCTACTCAGTAGTGCGATCGCTAGTAGGGTGGGCAAATGGACAGGATTCCTGATGAAATTACCAAACTATCATTTTTTGCCCACCCTACCCGACTACCCGCTGGTCATGGGATCACCTATATTGTTGGTTGGGTTAAAGCAAAGTGTTCGCTCTTGTCGGGTGGGCTGCATGTCGATGATTGATGATCAATTGGTCTTTCATTCATAATTTGCCCACCCTACCCCACATTCAGAATTTGCCCACCCTACTCCCCTGCAAAATCTTCTAAATCGCTAAAAGCTTGAATTTGTGGTAAATTCCTGCCACAACAACACCCCCAATCGGGTCGATACTTGCCTCGCTCCACCCATTTGTGAAAACTGGAATATTCCCACAAATGAGGACAAGACACCAAACCATGTTTAACTGGATTATAGTGAATATAATCTATATGTCGGTGTAAATCATGGTCATTACGAATTGTATGCTCCCAAAACCGACGTTGCCAGACATTGCTTTCTCGATGCTTACGACGAGAAGCAGAAACATCTACCGAAAATGAGCGTTTTCCCCGTAAAGAGCGGGTAAATAACACCTTAAACCGAGAGACTCGCGCTCGAATAATTAGAATCATCCGGTGGTAACGACCAGATAAAATGAAGATGATCCGGTAACACAACCGCTGCTGTGATGTCAAAGGGTTTTTCTGTCCGCATTTTTGCGATCGCCTTCCGTAACCGAAATATATTCTCAACATCTGAAAATAGAGGAATACGGCGATATGTGACTATTGTCAGAAAAAATACTCCTCCTGGCACATAAGAACGACGATAGTTCGACATATTGAGATATTGATCGTGGCGAGCATCGTGTGTTTCAGTTTAATCCCGATTCAGTAGTAGGGTGGGCAAATGGGCCGGAGTAGTGGGCAAATGGACATGACACAAAGCGAGCAGTAGGGTGGGCAAATGGACTAGATTTATGATTTATTCGTTTATGGTTGATGATTTGCCCACCCTACCCCTTGCTTGTAGTGGGCAAATAGTCAGGATTGATGATGAAATTGCCTTCGGTACAGAATTTGCCCACCCTACCCTACGGAATGCGATCGCACTACCCCTCACCTTGTCGGGTGGGCAAATAGCAGTAGGGTGGGCAAATGGACTAGATTTATGATTTATTCGTTTATGGTTGATGATTTGCCCACCCTACCCCTTGCTTGTAGTGGGCAAATAGTCAGGATTGATGATGAAATTGCCTTCGGTACAGTATTTGCCCACCCTACCCGACGGAATGCGATCTACTACCCTAGCTTTTGCGATCGCGCTAATAGGGTACGCCCTACGCAACGGCAAATTCCGTATCTTTCCTGCGTAATGGTGACTTAAAACCCAAAACAATTTGCTTTTTTGGGACACCAGCTTCAACGAATTCGTTAGCCACTCCAACTTCTGTGCCATCTCGTTGAATCCAGATTTTTCCGTCGATAATATCAACATGGATTAAACAACCATGCTGATAGTGCTTATTCTGACGGCCTAAAATCATCAGCAGGTAGCGATCGGATTCCGGATCAAAGACCGTCTCAAACTTAATATCTCCATGCTTATAGGGCACTTTTGTATGATTTGTGATAATTTCTCGAATTAGTTTGCGGTAATTAGTTAATCTATCCATCGGATAATAACCTCCCGATCGGGGTCAAAGACAATAATAGGCACTTTGTAATCACTGAGAATGATTTCTCCCAGGGGTTCTGTAAAGAAATCTTCATATACTTCTTCGTGGAGTGCTAGATAAAGCTTGCGTTGAGGTTCTAAGCGTTTGATCACAGAGAGATAAATAAAATATTGACCTAGGGATTTTTGAGCATCAGCAATTGAAGAGGGACCACCAAAGGTTTTAATCTCAACAGCAATCTGTAGCTGATCTTTCTCAGCTAGGAGCAGTTTTTCTGCTGCTAGATCGACGTACATATCTTGCTTACCCCAACGCAGGCGAAGGGGATCATCAGTAATCAACCACCCGTCTTTTTCTAGGGCACGGCGAACACCATAATGGAAGCGATCGCGGTTAGGCATCTTGTGCAGATCAGAACTGAGATTAACTCAATTATACAAGTACGATCGCGTAGCGTGGCCTACGGCCAATCGCCGATCTTGTAATGCGATCGCCTTTGGGGCGGCTGAGGCCTTTGGCCACGCTGCGCGAACGCCGATCGCTCTTGTTTGGTGAGCAAATCGACATGATTCGTGATGAAATTGTCAAACTCTCAGAATTTGCCCACCCTACAGTGCTTTCAACTCAGGTCGGGTGGGCAAATCGACATGATTCGCGATCTTATGGTATTACTTTCATGATTTGCCCACCCTACGCCTAACCTTGGCCAAAAGGCCACGCGATCGCTGAAAGCGGGACTTCGTCCATCGCGTTCAACCTTCAACCAACTAACCTACCCTTCGGGAACGCCAAAGGCGAACAACCTAAAAAAAAATAGCCGCAGAAATACTATCCACGGCTAGGAATTTACCTTATGTCATTCAGTTTTCTAACTTATCCAGACGTGATCCTATGGGATTGGCCGAAGGTCACGCTACGGGATTGGACCGGATGGTTTGGCCGGGGGGAAAACCCCCCAGCAATTTAACGTGTTAACGGAGCCTCAAGTACTTGGTC
>NZ_JAAHHU010000640.1:0-2540 GCF_010672095.1 Moorena sp. SIO3I6
TTTGGCGGGTAAGGCAGGAGATGTTACCATCTCCTCCTCCCCTAAGAACCGGACTTGAGACTTTCACACTCATCCGGCTCAAGCCTATTCAGTCCACCCTTTTGTGTAGATGTTTATTTTTGGCTTTATGACAGTGTTGGTGTAGAATCATTAGATTCGCCTTGCTGTTGTTGCCTCCATCCCTGATTGGCACTATATGATGTACCTCGAACGCTTCGTCCAAACAAATTGGCTTTCCGCATATAGGGCATATGCCTTTTTGTCTGGTGTAGATTTGTTCATATTTGCTGCCTTTAGCGAATTTGGTTTTACCCCATTTCGTTTGGCGCTTTTTCCAGTATTCGATTAGTGTGGGGTCAAATGGTGAATTTTTCCCTTTTACCTTCTCAAATCTGATTATAGGTACATCCTTGGCAGCGTTGACTAAGACTTCTCTGTTCTTCCTTTTACCTTTGATGTCGGCATATGGATTGTGAGGGTCTTGGTCAATTTTTGTGTAGTACTTCCGTTTAATCCATTTCCAGGACTTCTTAGGATGTTTCCTTTTTAGGTACCTGTATATGGCATCTAATACCTCTTTCCTGATTTTCGAAAATGTCTTTTTGGAGCATACAAAACGGTAGTAATTTAGCCATCCTCTGATTTTAGAGTTGAGTCTATTTAACACCGTATCGAAGCTCAACACTCTTCCTTCATTCTTGAGATATTCCCGTATATTGGTTAGGAATTCTTTGGTTTCCTTCTTACCAGGTATTATGAAGCATGAGTAACACTCTTCTTCTTTTAATTTGGCATTAGGGGAAGGTATCCGTTTTGCATTAGGTTTGGCGTTAATTCTCATTTTGTGAGCAAAACGTTTATACCTGTTGCTTCCATACCTGAGTGTCTTGCCTTTGAATTGCCGTATATCAAATCCGAGGAATGAGAATCCCTCTTTTCTGATATCTCTGATTTGAGTCTTAGCTTTATTCAGTTTCAATCCTCTTTGGGCTAACCATGATTCTAACTGAGGGATTATCTCTTCAAGATTTTCCCTGGTTTGACTGGTTATAACAAAATCGTCCGCATATCTAGCAAATTTATATTTGTTTACCTCCTTTTTCTTTTTGATGTCCTTGCCCCTGTTTCTGGTTTTATATGTAATGGTTTCCATAGGTTTGGAAATCCATTCCTGTATACCATCCAGTGCAACATTTGCTATTAGTGGACTTATTATTCCGCCTTGAGGTGTCCCTGTTTTGGTTTCAGAGAATTTGGTTTCTTCCATGTATCCAGCCTTTAACCATTTCAGTACGACGTTCCTTTTTGGAAATCCTTTTATCTTCTCGATTATGAATTCATGAGAGATATTGTCAAATGCAGCTTTGATATCTGCATCTAGCACCCATCTGTGAGAACTCCCTTTCTTCAAGGTTGAGAAGACATCTTGGATGGCATCGTGACAACTCCTTCCGGGTCGGAATCCGTAACTTCCTGGTTCAAAATACACTTCAAATACCGGTTCATATGCCATTTTTAGGATGGCTTGACCAATTCGGTCGTTTATGGTGGGTATTCCCAGAGGTCTTTTCTTACCGTTCCGTTTCGGTATGTATATTCGCTTGGTTGGATTTACTTTACTCCAGTTCCACTTTTTAATTAGGTTGGTTCTCTGTTCATGAGTTAGAGCGGTTATTCCGTCTACTCCCGCAGTTCCCTTGCCTTTATTAATCTGTGTTACCCTTTGTATTGCCAGTAGTAGTGCTGATTTGCTGTTTATTAACAACTTCATCAGGTTTACTACTTTTTTCCAGCTGCCATTAGATTGGGTAAGTTGGGTGGCCTTGAATATTCTCTTTTGAATTTTGAATACCTGGCGGTTGACAATTTTCCAATTAATCTCTTGCCAGTCTTCGATTTCAGTACCGTTACCGGTTCCACTTCTCATCTCCGTAATATTCTTTTTCAAGGTGTTGAATATTCTGATTAGACCAACTGGACGTCAGCTACCTCTCGGTATGATTCATTGAATCTATGTATCCGGTTATATCCTTTGGATTTTCCCGTTGACTTTCGTCTTGATACCATTCGCTTCTTCCAGTCTCCTGTTCCCTGTCAACTCTCGGTTTCATTTACAATCCACTTTGCCGTGAAGGCAGTTGAAAAGTCAGGGTTTTCCGTGTTCATCTGAATGAAGTTTACAACTGTCTTTAGGTTCGTTCCATACCCCGGAATCCTTCGTTGCATCAAGTTTAGTAGACGCACGACTAAACTTCTTAGTAACGGATTCGTTGTCATTTTGACTACGGTGTTTCAGTCACTTTCACCATTTAAATGTAACGAGGCGGCAAACGTTCACTTTCGTTAACCATTGTCAGTCTTCCTGCGAGCAATAATGGTGGTGTGACTCCACTTTCAATCACCTTTCCCTTTCGGGACTTTATCGAGAATCTGCACACAGGTTCCGATTACTCTTCCCCTCTCATCTCGGCAGGCTGAGGGATGCACTCCTCAGAAAACCATTTCAGGTTTCGATTCATTCAGACGCTTTCACGTCGCAC
>NZ_JAAHHU010000641.1:0-2539 GCF_010672095.1 Moorena sp. SIO3I6
CAGTTGCCAGCACTGAGCTGGAAAAATTTCATCGCATCAATAATTGGATCCATATTATCGTATTTGGTTTACCGAGTTTTTACTTAAATTTTACAGGAGTTACGCAAAGCAAAGCACCCATTTGTAGGGGTTGTTAGCGCAGCTAGGTAAGTCCTAATTATTTTTTTGAAGCAATTACATCAATTTCTCAAGTTGAATCAAGCGCTAAAGACTGTACACCAACAGTTTGGCTCCATCTAAGCAAATTTCAGCGAAAACCCTCCATCAACCACCAAGACCTCACCCGTCACTGCATCTGCTTTCGCCAAATAAAGGAAGGCTTCAGCGATCTCATCAGTATCAATGAATCTCTTAATGGCCGTTGAGTTTATAAAGCCCTGCTTTGTTTCTTCGGACAGTTGTTGGATCATAGAGGTAGCCACAAAGCCAGGGGCTACAGCGTTGATATTTATCATTGGTGCCAACTCCTTAGCCAAGGTTTTGGTAAAATTTATCAGAGCCGCTTTAGCTGCCGAATAAGCCATTATTCCTTCGCGCCCGCCGTATGTTAGACCACGAACTGACGTGGTATTAAGTATTTTGCCATGACCTTGGCGAAGCATAATCTGTGCAGCTTCCCTAGAGCAGAGAACCGCGTTAAACAAGTTATTATTAAACATCGCGAGCCAGTGCTCTTTCGTCAGCTCAAGGAAAGGTTCTCCAACAGCTTGCCCCGCATTGTTAATTAGAATATCAACTGTACCAAAAGTTCGTACTGTTTCTTCAAACAGAAATTTAACTTGACTGGGCTGGGAGAGGTCGCTTTGAACGTAAATAGCCTCATGACCAAGTGATTTTATATCTTCAACAACCTGTTTGCCCTCAGCCACACTCGATTTTGAATTGATGACAACTTTAGCCCCTTCCTGTGCAAACCTCATGGCAATGGATTGGCCGATCCCATTTGATGATCCGGTAATGATCACTACTTTGTCATGGATATTCATTAGCTAGTTCCTTGATCATTTCTGATAATCAATCAATTGTATGAGTTAAAGTGCTAATCTATCCATGTTCCTGACCACAACCAATCTGTAAACGACTTTTTCTTCCGAATCTGGTTTGTTCTGCTTTTGCAACGTAACGTTCGCCATCGAGAATGCATTCCAGTTCACCGCTCAAAATGAAACAACATTCCTCGAAAGGATGGTCATGAAGAGCAATGCTCACACCAGGCTGAAATTCAACTAACAACAAGCGGTGATGAATGGCTCCCATATTTTCGTCAATTAACCAGTTTAGAAACGTGCCGTTTCGGCCACTTACTGCTGTATACGCTTCTTCATTTGGTGATGGAATCTTGTCCAAGCCAAAATGGCCTAGCAAATTGCCTTGTGTATTACTCGGATCAAGCCGTTGGGCTTCAGTTGGGAAATCGCCGGATTTTAAAAAGAAGGTATGGCGCAACCCACCCTCTAGCTTGGGTTGGGGAGCCGCCATCTGAAGCCATTGTACAAACTCTGCACCAACATTATGCCAAGCATGGGGTTTTCCAACTGGAAGGACAGCCCAATCACCTGCTTTAAGATGATAGGCTTGCTCATCAATACTAATCAATACCTCACCCTGCAAGATATATACTCCCTCCTCATATGTATGATAGTGAGAATTGAGCACACCTGATGGAGCGAGTTGACAGATAGCCATAGATGTATGAACTGAGCCACAAGTCTGATCGACTAACGCATTTTCGGTATAGCCCTTGCTATGATTGCGGTAAGAATTTGGTGTTTTTAGCATTGTTTCGTCAAACTTTGCTAAATAATGCACTTTGACTATCCTCCAGTTTGATTGATTTAAAGCTTCGCTCTCGTTGGGAGTATGTCACTTATGCAGAGCATTTGTAGTAAAGCTATCGTCTCCTCATCTGTTTTACCTTGCTCTGATCGTATATAGTTCATTTGTTCTACAACTTTGACCTGCTCCTGTTCTACAACTTTGACCTGCTCCGGCCTGCTTGCGTAAGTCCTGTTTTACATAAACTTTAATTCTTTCATATTGCTGAGATTTTTACAAACAAGTCCCCCAGTTATTATACATATAGTGATATCAAAGCCATTGTTACACTATATAAAGCGTTAGCTTCGGGTTTTGCCTAAGTCCGTCAGACATACAGGCACAAGAGTAAATCATAGCTTTCCGGATTTTTATTACAATTTGTATCTTTGATTACTTATTGCTTGACAGAATCGACAGTATTCTATAGGTGTGTTAGATTGATTAACAACGGCCAAAAAAAAGAGCAGTCGGAACATTCGTCCGCCTGCCCTAATCAACGTATGTAAGCTTAGGAGTAAACCTATGGAAACGCCTGGAAAGCTAAGTTTGGAGCAACAGTTCCAGATGAAAATCTACCAAGACCAAGTCAAGCTCTTGAGCCAGGAGGAGGCTCAGTCCTATCTCTTGGAAGTTTTGCGTCAAATGATGGTTAAGGAGAATCTATTCCGCCATCTACTCAAAAACGCTTAACTCTTAATTAGCTGCGAAGGTTTCACTTTGC
>NZ_JAAHHU010000642.1:0-2537 GCF_010672095.1 Moorena sp. SIO3I6
GGGTAAACTTGAAGCAAACTCTCAAGGCTGATTATGTAGAAGCGGCCAGAGCTAGAGGTATTCACGAAAGGCGCATTGTTTTTGCCCATGCTCTGAAAAATGCCATGATTCCTGTGATTACAGTGCTCGGGTTGACCTTAGCTGCTTTGTTAGGTGGAGCAGTGTTAACAGAGGTGACGTTCTCTTGGCCAGGGTTAGGGAATCGGTTGTATGAGGCAATTTCTGGGCGGGATTACCCGACGGTGCAAGGGATTATGGTATTTTTTGCCACTATTGTGGTAATCGCAAGTATTGCCATTGATATTGTTAATGCTTTGATTGACCCCCGTATTCGGTACTAATCGCAATTGTTTAAAGTAGAACGACAGATGCAGATCGGGAGATGAGGAGATGGGGGATGGGGAAATGGGGTAATCAGAAAGATTGGTATTAAGGGTCATTATCCGGACATGATATGATCTAATAAATAGTTTAATAAAAATTAAACAACTATTTTTGATAAATAAAAAATCTCTCCAGAACTCAAAAAATTTGGGTCTTCAGTACCTAGTATGCTAAATTCACATTTAAAAAAAACCAAAAGCTTACTCTAGAAGGATTATGAGGCTATTTAATTAACAAAAATTTATAAATACTGCCTCTTTCCACTGCTCCGTTCGCGTAGCGTGGCCAACGGCCTCAGTCCCTGCTCCGAAGCTCCCTTCGCTAAACTGTTAATTTAGCATAACAAGTACGGAAGAGCCAAAAATTTGTCACAAAATAACCTTCCCAAACGTTCTAAAATATAGAAACCAATTTAGGATAAGGTTATGAATCTCAAGAAAATCGTTATTGCCCTGGTCATGTGTGTGACTTTAGCGTTTAGTCTTGCAGCTAACGCTTTCGCTTACGACCTTGAAGCTGGTCCAATCTGGAATCAGGGTGATGCTGAAGCTAAGTGTCCTGCCGTCTGTGAGAAATCAGGTACTAAGTGGAATGGTAACTGGGTTACTACCGTACCAGGTGAAATGTCTGTCTGTGGCTGCGATCAAACCTTAGCTCTTGAAGCTGGTCCGATTTGGAATAATGATGATGCTAAAGGTAAGTGTCCTGCCGTCTGTGAGAACAAAGCTGGTGCCTGGGATGGTAACTGGTGGACAACTGTATGGGGTGCAATGTCTGTTTGTTCCTGCAAATTTTCCTAGTTTGTGGAAGTCTAAGCAATTACTAAGTATTTATAAAAAGTTAGTAATTAGTAATCAAAAAGTAATGATCCCACCTGAGGATGATTACTTTTTGATAGCTAGCGCTTAATACTCCATCCTGCTGTGAAGTGGGGATGAAAGGCGCGTCAACGAGGGTATTGCTTTACCCTCGTTTGGAATTTTTGGTGAGAGTTGACAATTAGTCCTTGAATCATCCACAATCTTCGACAAACCTACACAGGATTGTCGAAGATGCATTATCGTCCTCATGAATTCGCCAAAATCGCTGGTGTCACCGTTAGAACTCTCCAGCGTTGGGATATTTCGGGAAAATTGGTAGCCGATCGCAGCCTTGGCAATCATCGTATTTACACCCAGAAGCATATCAATCAACTTAAAGGTCTATCCCGTGTACATGCAAAGCGGCTGGTAGTTGTTTATTGTCGCGTATCATCCCCCGCTCAGAAACCCGAACTTGAAAACCAGGTCAAAGCTATGGATACCTTCTGCTGTGCTTCTGGAATTAAAATTGATGAAGTGATTAAAGAAGTCGGTGGTGGTCTTAATTTCAAACGTAAGAAGTTTCTAAACCTGATATTCCGTATGCTATCCGGACAGATTTCTACAATCGTCGTAGCTCACAAAGACCGTCTATGTAGGTTTGCCTTCGAGCTGATCGTTGAGTTAGCTGACTATTCAGATTGTAATATCCTTGTGACTAACAATGAGTCACTTAGTCCCCAACAAGAAATGGTGGAAGACCTGATGGCAATTATTCACTGTTTCTCTTGTCGGCTCTACGGTCTACGTCGATATGTCCAACCAATTAAAGAAAATATTGACAAAAACATCGACAATCCGGAAAATTGCGCTAAAGTAGAAATGGAAGTACAAGTTTAAGGTCGAATTCCCAGGATACACATCATGTATGCACTCAAACGAGAACTTAAAGTCAATCACAAACAATCTGGCTTCTTAGCTGGTTGCGCTGGCTTCTCTCGGTTCGTCTATAACTACGGTCTCAGCATCATGATGTCTTCTTGGGACAATGACTGTGTTAAAGCTTCGGATGCTAAGCGATTGACTGCTATCAAAAAGATTTTCACCAACGTCACCAAAAAGAATCCTGATTTTGCCTGGTGTAATCAATACTCTTCTCGCATCTATCAAAACTCTTTGAGAGATTTGAAAAAAGCTTTCAGTCGTTGGCGCGATCCGAAGCTTTGTTCAGGGATACCTCAATTTAAAAAGAAACGTCATCAATGGTGTTTTACGGTTGATGATGGACATGGGAAGCGCTTAGTAAAAGCTGGAAAATTTATCACGATTCCTACATTAGGAACCTTCCGAATT
>NZ_JAAHHU010000643.1:0-2533 GCF_010672095.1 Moorena sp. SIO3I6
TCTCTAAATTTCCGGTGAATTGCTTAAAGGAATGCTCAGTGACTATGTCAGATTCATTACTAATCAATAAACCCTGATGTTTCCCATTCTGCTCAAATGGAGTGAAGGAAGCGGGATTTCTTTGTCGGAATTTAAAATTTAAATCTAGATCTGAGATAATTTTTTGTGGGAGCATTCCCACTAGATAGGCATACACTGAGAGTTTCGCTTCGATACCTGGAAATAGTTGTTCTGAAACAACTGCTCCTCCTACCTTATCTTGTCGTTCTAGCACCAAAACTGAGCGACCCGCTTTGGCAAGATAACAGGCTGCAATTAGTCCATTGTGTCCACCACCGACGATAACGACATCGTAGCTTTTTTGTATATTTGAAGATGACATGATTTTTCTTAGGGTAACTTGGCTGGCAGTATGTCAATATAAGAGGGATCGAGCCGATCGAGCAAACGGCGATTAGCTTCCCATACACTCTGGAATTCTTGGTTATTCTTGTGGAAGGGACCTTCGAACTGCCGTGCTGTATGTTCGCAAATCTCAGGTGGTGGTATGATTGGCTTGGCTGTACTACCCAGTACGTTAACCTGAATCTCGCACGCCTTATTCAGGTAGTACATGTAGTAGAAGGCCTCTGCCACTGTTTGACCTACAGTTAAAAGACCGTGGTTACGGAGGATTAAACATTTCTTGTTTCCCAGAGATGCCACCAGCCTTTCTCGCTCATCAAGGTCAAGTGAGATGCCCTCATAATCATGGTAGGCAACCCGATTATAAAATTCCATGGAAATTTGGTTAAGGGGCAACAAACCCTCTTCCATAGCAGCAACAGCCATGCCACTAACAGTATGGGTGTGGATGATTGTATGAGCATGGGGGCAACCTAAATGAATAGCACTGTGTATTGTAAATCCAGCAGGATTTACTTCCGCGTCTGCCTGGTCAATTTTGTTGCCATTAGCATCCACTGGAACCAAATTTGATGCACATATTTCGTCAAACATCATACCATAGGGATTAATCAGGAATACTGGTGGTTCCTCTTTAATGCGCACGGAAATATGGGTGTAGATCATGTCTGTCATCCCATAATAGTGAATCAAGCGGTAAGCAGCAGCAAGATTTATGCGCAAGTTTCGTTCTTCTTGGGAATAAAAGGTAGTTATAGAATTATTTATGTTAGAACTTTTTCTCTTTACATTCATGGTTTATTTTTTTATGTTTTCATTAGTTTAGTCTTCACAGTAAACCGTCATGAATGCTACAAAATTTAATTAGCATGAAACGAATTTACTTTTAGAGATTAAATCCCCCTCCTTAAGGTCAGTTAATTTATAACCAAAGGAAGTTAAAGTATGATCGCCGTTCGATTTTATCAGGGAGTATAGACCATCAAGAAATATTTTTGAGTAGCGGGCTTGGGAATCTACAAAACGCATTGTATATGCCATTCTCGATGGTAATTTTCCCTCCAGGAGGGGAACACTTCTATGCCAAACAAATTTGTCTAGTAGAAGGGCATCACCCACTTCAAAGTTATCTTCTACTTTATTTTTCTCTAAAACCATATCTTCAACTTTAGAAGTATAGAAAAACTCAAAATAATTAAACTCTTCGGTTTGACAAAATTCGGCAAAGTCTTTGTGTTGTATTAGTTCGTACCGGAGGGCATAGTACCCAGAGGTGGGATAAGCCTTTCGGGGTACATATGCCATGCCTCCATGTTGATCTTTGGTATTAATGGGAACTAGGGGTATCCAAATAGAATAGGCTAAATCTTCGGGTTTAATGAAGTTGAAGCTAACTAAATCTAGATGGAAACGAAATCCTTTTCTGTTTGGTTTTAATTCAAATCCCAAACCTTGGGTGAAGATTAATTCATTTTCGATTAATTGCTTGAGGGTGTTTTTAAAGTTTTCGTGGGAATAGATTTTTTTGGTTACAGCATTTTCTTGGTAATAGCCCATTCTGGAAAAATCTCCACTGTAAGATTCGGGAACTTTTTTAACTTGATGGGATTGGGCGATTAAATTTCGTAATTCATCGATTGCTTCATGGGTTAATAGTTTTTTAAGTTTGATAAACCCATTCTCAGCAAAATAGTTTTTTTCGTCTGGGGATATAGTGATTTTGTTGACTAGCAAAGACATAAGCTTTTAATAAATCAGGATGTAGGATTTAGCATAAGTATGATTTAGCATAACTTAGAGCTCTAAACGAATTTACTCTTAGAGATTAAATCACCCTCTTTCAGATCGGTTAATTTATAACCAAAGGAAGTTAAAGGATCATCTCCCATAGCTTTCACCATGTAATTAAAATCATCAAGAAAGTTTTTCCCATAGCGGGCTTGGGAATCCACAAAACGAATTGTGTATGCCATCCTCGAAGGTAACTTTCCTTCCCTCAGAGGGGCACTCCTATGCCAAACAAATTTGTTTAGTAACAGAGCATCACCTACTTCAAAGTCATCTTCCACTTTATTTTTCTCTAAAATCAATTCTTCCACTTTGGAAGCATGGGGAAAGTTAAAAAATT
>NZ_JAAHHU010000644.1:0-2532 GCF_010672095.1 Moorena sp. SIO3I6
AACCCATCAGGGGGCTATAGATAATGTACAAATATTCATAAGTCACATGCTCCCCCTATTACCTATTACCTATTACCTATTACCTATTCCCCATTACCTATTACCTATTACCTATTACCCAGATAAGCGTACAAATGTTCTGCATAAGTGACATGCTCCCTATTTTAGCTTCCATAGGATTAAAACGTGTTGCTGATGTGAAGTATGAAATAGATACAGCAAATTCTTGGGTTTTAGCCAGCAGGGAGAAGCTCAGAGGGCGTCATTGCTTAATAACGGAATGATTTTAATAGTTTTGTGGAATGGACATCTTGCCTGTTTCCTGTTTCTTGCTCCCTACTCCCTGCTCCCTAAAAACCTATAAAGAAAGTACCTAACAGTAATTGTAAACTCCTGTATTGTATCTTGGAAAATAGATTTTATTAAATTGCATTTTAGTGGTATACTATTTAATTAAATTGCAGTTCAGGGGTACAATAAATGACAGATCCACTCTCTTTGTCCAAACTACTAAGCCCTTTTGAATTAGGTGATTTATCTTTAAAAAACCGAGTAGTAATGCCTCCTTTAACTAGAGGTAGAGCAGTTAATCTGGGTATTCCCAATGATTTAATGGTGGAATATTATACTCAAAGAACTGGAGTAGGTCTAATTATCACTGAAGGTACTTTTATTTCCCCTCAAGCTAACGGTTGGGTAAATGCTCCTGGTATTTATACTCTGGAACAAACTGAAGGGTGGAAAAAAGTTGTTAGTGGTGTACACTCTAAAAATACGCCATTATTTTTGCAGCTTTGGCACTGTGGTAGGGCTTCTCATAGTAGTTTCCATGATGGTAAGCTAGCTGTTGCTCCTTCAGCCATTAAAATTAACGAAGAATATGTTCATACCCCTCAGGGAAAACAGCCTCACGAAACCCCACGAGCCCTGGAAACTGAAGAAATACCCCAAATAGTAGAAGAGTATAAAAAAGCGGCTGAAAATGCCAAAAAGGCAGGTTTTGATGGGGTAGAAATTCATTCAGCTAATGGTTATTTACTGGACTATTTTCTGCAATCTAAAACCAACCAAAGAATAGATAACTATGGTGGTAGTATTGAAAATAGATATCGTTTCCTCAAAGAAGTAATCGAAGCTGTAATAACTGTTTTTCCAGTCAATAGAGTGGGGGTTCGTTTGTCTCCTAATGGTTTATTTAATGATATGGTATCTGTGGATTATCGTGAAACATTTCTTTATGTAGCTAAAGAGTTAAACAGTTATGGGTTAGCTTATATCCATCTAATATATGGATTGGCTTTTGGATTTCATGAATTAGGATAACCGATGACTTTGGCTGAGTTTAAAAACGTTTTTGATGGTCCAATTATTGGTAATTGCGGCTATACTCAAGAAACAGCCGAAGCTGCAATTCAAGAAGGTGTGGCGGATTTAATTGCTTTCGGAAGACCTATTCTGAGTAATCCAGATTTAGTTGCTCGCTTCGCTAATAATTGGCCCCTCAATCCTATTCCAGATGTGAAACTTTGGTATTCTCCAGGTAAAGAAGGTTATACTGACTTTCCTACTTATAAGACGGAAAACTAGCGAGGCTCTTACGTAAGCATTCAGCTATCAGCTTAAGCGCTACGCGCACGCTACGCGAACAGCTATCAGCTAATGCATCCCAGGCTCGAAGCCTGTACCACGAGTTATGGACTTTTCCCCAGACTTTCAATTCTCATTAATCTGGAACTATTAATTTTCTCGTTCTAGGTTTATTTTAATCACCTCAAGTAGCGTGAGCTTTTAGCTGACGGCTGTTCGCGTAGCGTGAGCTAAAAGCTCACGGCTGACGGCTGAATGCTTACGTGCGATCTAGCCTGAAATCTTAACCCTAAATGCCTTTAGGGTTTACAATTTTTTGACCGAACAGTGGTTCATTACGGGGCAGGCTGTCCCCTGTTCCCTGTTCCCTGTTCCCTGTTCCCTGTTCCCTAACAGAAATTGTGTACCTCCTAGCTATGAGACTTGCTCTATAATAATAGATAAACCAAAAAACAACTACCAATATCATGCTGGATTGGTTAGCACTTTGGGGACTTTCTAGTGCCGGTGGTTATCTTGCCAAGGAAGTAATTAGTCCGTTGGCAAAAGAGGCTCTAGAAGACTACACTAAAGATTTTTTTAAAGAATCTATTAAAGAGTATACCGGACTATCGGATCAAGATACCCATAAAAAACTCTTGGTTAAAGCTTTAAAAGCCTTTGTAGCTTTAGTGGAAAAGGAATTAAAAATTGCTGACCTATCTAAACAAGAGGTAAAACAATATACTAAACCCCTCAAGCAGTATATTAATAACCAAGCAATTAAAGCTATCCTGGGAAGTGGGTTTAACTATGGCTGTAAACAAATAGATACCGATACATTAGCCAAGACTTGGGTTGAGCTGAAGTTATTACCATTACCGGAAGAATTTCGTTGGAAGTATATTGGTAGACAATATCTCAAGCAAGTACAAACTATCATTAAGCAATCGGATAAGTTACGGC
>NZ_JAAHHU010000645.1:0-2532 GCF_010672095.1 Moorena sp. SIO3I6
TTCTGGCAGCTTTTCCATCTCTTTGACCAATGGAGCCAGGTAACTGGATGGGAGACCCCCTTCAGCAGATTTTTCTTTAACTTCCTCTGGTAGTAATTCTGAGGACATGGCAGTCCATTGATCAGACATCTGTTTGACCTCCCGGCGAGTGATGCGATCGCCTTGTTGAGCTAGTTCTGTCACCATTTGCTGAACTTCCGGAGCCGACTTAGCTGTTTCCACAAATGCCCGTTTACTGAAGTTATTAATGGCATCATGACTAAGCTGACCCTCGATTAACAGAGTATCGGCACTGTTAGCCAGTTCAATCAGGGAGTAAGCCTGACTCTTACCGATTTCCCGACTTTTGAGCCAATTTAAAAATCCAGCTCCCCGTCCTTCACCGCCTTTTTTCTCCCTGTCTCTTACTACTCTTAGAATCCGTCCCCGCCAGATATCGGTCTGTAGGTCAAAGCGATCGCATACTCGCCAAGCGTGATCCACTAGCTCTTCAAAGTCAGTTTCCTGAATTTCTTCATCCTCTGGGTCCGGGAGTTGGAAATCCAGATCCATGGGTTCGTTGAGCAGGGCAGCGAGTTCGGCGGTAGAGTCAGGCACTTGCACCATAGGGAAAGATTATCCAGTCACGGTAAAAACGATTATTGCACGGTTTCCAAATTATAAGACTGTACGCTACCCCTAGATGAGTCTGACTTTATTATCTGGCATCATGCCCCAGATGTATAGGTTATTAATGGTTAGTCATTCTTCTGTCAGTCGAAACAACCGTATTTAGAAACTTGTACAAACTACATACAATAAGGTTTTCTTGTAAAAATAAACCTTCACCCCACCTAGTTGTGATCCTTTTAAGGTAAGACAAGTTAAGGAGGTTGTGATCGCTTGAGAGCAGTTGGGTATTTAAAGATTTGATGAACCCCTTGACATGCTTTGACATGCTGTGGTTAGTATGTAGTTGTTTTGTAGGCATTGTCATCAGTAGGTCTCAAATTGCCGTCATAATTGCCCTGTACCTTCTCAAAGAGCTTAACAGTTACGTTAAGCGAACTGGTATTTCTAAGACTGAGGTGGTGGTCGGTGCTTTGGCACTGTATTTAGGGTGCGAGTCGGATGTGCCATTGAATCAGAGGCTGGCATTGCTGAAAGCCAAAGTATAACCACTACAGGCTTTGGTGTAAAAATAGTTCAGCAGGTGAGAGAGTCAGGAAGAACGATGAGCGATCACCAACGATTAGTAGACTTAAAGAATAACCTAGAGCTGCTATATGAAAAACTTGGCTCCTTTGAACAGGAGTTGATTATCTCTCCAAGTGCCTCTGCCAAGTTTGAACTCAAACAGCGGATTAAGCGAGAAATTTTCCCCAGTATCCGTAGGTATGAAGCCGAGTATTGGGAGTTGTACCCACAAGAGGCTATTCTAATCTCTGATGAGGAAGCTCAAATTCAACTAGCTCAAGTAAAACAGGCTGTTGAATCCCTTGAGCGCATTCCACCTGTTGAGTATCCCCCAGAACTAGTGCAGTTGCTGCAAGATATCCGAACCAAATTGGAAGAAGGGGAAAAGGCAGCCTCAGCTAAGTTGAAGGTAATGCTGCCGTTAATTCCTGCGATCGCATCTTATGAGCTGGAAATCGATACAGAAGGGTTTATGTACAAATCCTGGAAGGCAATTAAGAGGCTGGTGAGGAGATAGGGAATGTCAATGCTAAAGCAAGAACAAGCACTATTAAATTGGAAAGAAAAGCTTGCTAATTATGAGCTTGAACTTTCAATAAATGCTAGTACGGAACAAAAGTTTGAACTACGAAAGAAGATTGAGGAATGTGAAAAAGAAATTGAACGAATACAACAAGATCTAAAGTCTATTGACCAACATATAGAATCTCCAAAGTCTGATCATTATTCTGGTTCAGAAACCCATATACATCGAAATCATCCTTATACTTATCAAATAAAAACATCACCTATAATAAAGCAATATAAGAAACTAACAAGATTACTATCTTGGAAAGTTATTGTATTACTGAGTATAACTGTTATTTTTATAGGAGCTGTATTAAGCTTTTCCCACAATAAATCAGATCACCTGTCACCTACAGAAGAAAAAAATGATAAATCTTTGCCTGAGGATGATGATAGTAATAAAAATGATTTAATAAATAACAATTCTTCTCCTTTGCTTTCTCCTAAATAATCTACTTTTATTTGACCAGATGTTGGTGAGGGTAATTCTAGAAATGAAAATGATTTAAATACACAATATCCTTTGATTTAATCAGTGACAAAAATTGATGATATTCACCTAGATTATCTGTTAGCAAATGGTAAGCGGAAAGAAGTTGATATCCTCGGTTTCCAGGATTTATACAAAATATCAAAAATTGCATCTTTTTAAGAAATTACCTGTGTCGATCTAAAAATTATTGACAAACTATCGGGAAATTATAGCGAGGGAAAGTTTGGTTATAGGGTACAACATGAAATTTACAAAAGTATCGATCGAAATATAGCTGGCAACAAAATAAAAAAATC
>NZ_JAAHHU010000646.1:0-2528 GCF_010672095.1 Moorena sp. SIO3I6
TGGGGAATTCGGCACTTGATCTGAATCAGTTGCTTGGGTTCGGATGGTACGACCGTACCACTTTTGTTAGTTGCGGTATTCATTCTAAAATAGAGGGTGAGTTTAGTTGATTTCTTTTGAAGTCACAGCGGGCGAGGGGTTTTGAGATAACTACCCTTGCCCGCTTTCTGTATTCTACGTCATTTTTTCGTCGTTGTCAGCAAAAATAACAAAAAAGACGACATCAATCCTTGTCCAACTTAAAACTCTCTACTGGTAAAGACTTGAGAGTCTCGCCATGCATAATTTGCCCAACCTAAATCGTACCCAAGCTGATGGGCTGCGTAGCGCCAATCCCCAACACTAAACTGGGAACCACTGAATTCCTTCAATAGATGGTGAAAGACCCACCCCCGCTTATAGCCATTTTTCGTTTGTTTCGCGATCGCTTGGTCGATTTCCTTGATGTACTCAGGATTTGCCTCTAAGACGATTTCCATCATCAAGCCTTCTAGCTGTTCCTTTTCTCCACCTGCTTCCTCGTCCGGTTCTATCGCCGCCCCTGCTCCTTTGATGTACTCCAAAGTGGTCAAACAGCTAGGGCAAGTGATGTGATAAATGGGGGTTAAATTCCCGTCCTTGTCTTTGTCTAACCTGATGGGAGTTTTTAGCTCATGGGGGAAAGGGAGAAAACAGTGACCGCAGCAAGAACACTTGGTTGCATACTCGTTGTTGGGAATTGAGATTGGTTCAAGAGACCATTCGACGTGGGTGTCTGGAAGCCCGTGATAGCGCCAATTCTCGCTATGGTCTATTATCACGGCATGGGTTTTCCCAGGGGAAGGTCTTAGTGCCCTTCCTATCTGTTGAAAGTGAACAATCTTTGACACAGTTGGACGACATATCTGGACAGCTTCAATACTAGGTATATCTACTCCTTCGCCGAATAACCCACAGTTAGATAAAACAGTAGTTTGTCCGTTCCTAAAACGTTCCAAAGCCTCTTCCCGTTTCCCAGCAGGAGTTTTGCCATCCAGATGTTCAGCCGTAATACCCTCGTTATTAAATGCTGCTGCAATGGCTTGAGAATGCTTGACGCCGACAGCAAAAACAATGGTCTTTTTCCCAAGGGCGTGTTTCTTCCAAGCCGGGACAACGTCTCCAACGACTGCCATAGCGCGCTTTTCTAATTCCCCTTGGTTATAGTCTTCGTTAACACTAGCTTTCAACCCTTTGGTATTTATAGCAATAGCACCAAAAACCTTGAACTTAGAAAGGTAACCGTGTTCGATCAGGTGGGATGTAGTAACTCCCTTAACTAGTACATCAAACAGTTGCAAAAACCCCTGCCCGTCGGTCCGAGTAGGTGTAGCAGTAAAACCGACGATATGTGCATTCGGATAAGCTGCCATCGTGTCTGTATAAGACTTTGAGGCAGCGTGGTGAGCTTCGTCAATTATGATTAAGTCCGCTCCTGGATAAGGCTTTCGGCGCACCAAAGTCTGAATTGAAGCCACCTGAATGCTATGCTGCGGTTCTAGAGGGAGACCTGCTTTGATGCAGCCGACAGGCATCCCGGTAATTTCTTGAAGTTTCTGACTAAGTTGTTCGATGAGTTCTTTGCGGTGTGCAATCGCGAGGACTTTGAGATTTTGTTGGGTGAAGTAGTTTGCAATGGCGGACAAAACACAAGTTTTTCCACCACCTGTCGGCAGTTGTGCCATCACTCGTCGGCTCCCTTTTTTCCATTCAAAAAAGATATCAAAAACTAGAGATTCTTGATAATCACGCAATCTGTATCCATTGCCAAGATCAGAAGAAAATGGTTGTTGAACAAAATCAGAGGATGTCATAATTATCACTTGGATTAGGTTGTTGTAATTTGCATTTAAATTAAGTAGGTGGGCATAAATAAAGGTTAAAACTCAAAATTCAAAAATGAAGCTAAAATCCTTTATTTATAGGGGTTTAATCATTTTGAATTTCAATTACTATTTTACACTTAATTACGCCCACCTACTTAAACCTATAAAGCTAACGCTTCCACTTAGAAAACTTAATCAAAAATGATCTTTCTTTTAATTATCCATTCGGAAAGTGGGCTATTATGTTGCGAATTATAGCCTAGTGTAACGCGCACCCTTTGATACTTCTCTTTGTCAGTTATTTGAAGATTTTTGTCGGTAACAGCTATTTCTAATCCACGAAAAATGTCGTCTTCTACTTTTAGGATTTTAATTCCTAATTCATACAATTCGACCATTGCTCGCAAGCCCTCACTACTCAAGAATTCAGGAGCACGTAAGCACCCCATATTTTTTATCCAAGGAGTTAATTGATCAAGAGTTTGAGACCCAGTAATAAGCTTTATGACTCGAAAGAAAAATTTAACTTCCGTCATGTGCGCCTGCTTACTTGTCTTGTATTTGTCGCAAAATAGTTCAGCTCTTAACTCCATTCTTAGGGAAGTTAATCTGAGGTATAAGTGTTCCCGAGAAATTTGTTTTTCAAAGCCATCATATTTAGAATTAAGGTCGCAACCAGAATCA
>NZ_JAAHHU010000647.1:0-2526 GCF_010672095.1 Moorena sp. SIO3I6
TACCACGAGTTACGCACTCAGTTGCAACAGCAGCAGGCGCGGGAAGTAACTGTGGCGAAAGTCATTAACAAAGTCCGCCGTTCTCTGGATATCAAGACTATTTTCCAGACCACCACTCAAGAAGTGCGACAGCTGCTCAACACTGACCGAACCGTTATCTATCGCTTTAATCCCGATTGGAGTGGTGAATTTTTAGCAGAGTCTGTGGCTGGAGGCTGGATTTCTCTGCTTCAGAGCCAGACTAATAACCCCACCCTCAGGGCTGATATCAGCGAATGCAGCATCCAACAATTGGCTAATCAACCAATTAACCAGGTCGATACTTATCTTCAAGAAACCCAGGGGGGTTCCTATAGTAGGGGGGAAACCTACCGGGTGGTGGAGGATATCTACAATCAGGATTTCACCCCTTGTTATCTGGAAGTGCTAGAAAGTTATCAAGCAAGAGCTTATGTGATTGTAGCTATTTACCAGAATGAAAAACTCTGGGGATTATTGGCTAGCTATCAAAACTCTGATCTCAGGCAATGGCAGGAGTCAGAGGTTAGCTGGATGCTTGATATTGCAGCTGAGTTAGGAGTAGCATTGCAACACGCTGAGCTACTGGAGGCACAACAGTTAAAGTCTGAGGAAATACGTCAAGCAGCAGAACGGGAACGAGTTCTGACTAAGGTGACGGATAAAATTCAACAATCCCAAGACTTGCGCACTATTTTTAATGTTACTACCAACGAAGTTCGTACACTCTTAGGGGTTGACCGTGTTACCATATATCGCTTCAATTCTGATTGGAGTGGCTCCTTTGTGGCTGAGTCTGTGGCTAGTGGCTGGACATCCTTAATCCAGGAACAGACTAATAATCCCCTGATCAACAAAAATATTAGTGAATGTATCGTTAAAACGGTGGCTGGAAATACCCCTGAGCAGTTTAGCCAGGAAGCTCCAACCATCCGAGATAGCTATCTACAAAGCATCCAAGGCAATCTCTCTAGGGAAGAGAAACCCTTCTGGGTGGTTAGTGATATCTACGAAGGGGATTTTTCAAGTTGTTATATCGAGCAGCTAGAGCGATATCAGGCCAGAGCCTATACTATTGTGCCGATTTTCCAAGGGGATACACTGTGGGGTTTACTGGCTGCTTATCAAAATTCTGAAGCTAGGGATTGGCAAACGGAAGAGATTAATTGGATGCTTCAGATTGCCGCTCAGATGAGTGTACCGTTGCAGCGAGCTGAGTATTTGGAACAATTGCGATCGCAATCCCAAAAACTAGCAGAATTAGCATCACAGGAAAAGGAGGCTAGGGAATTATTCCAACAGCGTGCTATTGATTTGCTCACAGCTGTTCGACCTGCTCTAGACGGTGACTTGACCGTTAGAGCTCCGATTACCAATGATGAACTTGGGACTATTGCAGATGCTTACAACAACACCATTCACAGTTTACGGCAAATTGTGATCGAGGTACTCTCAGCTTCTGTGAAAGTCGCTGAAACGGCTACAGAGAGTGAAGCAGCAATTACTAAACTTTCTGAAGAAGCCCAGCATCAGTGTCAGGAGTTGACCCAAGCCATGGATCAAATCCAGAACATGGTTAACTCTACCCAAGCTGTAACCACTAGCGCCCAATCCATCGACCGAGCTGTGCAAGAGGCAAACCAAAAAGTAGCATCGGGGGAGACAGCTATGAACCGCACGGTAGAGGGAATTCTAGGAATTCGGGACAGTGTGGAGGAAGCCAGCCATCAAATTAGACAGTTAAGTCAATACTCCCAAAATGTTGACCGGGTATTGAATTTGATTAGTGATTTTGCTACCCAGACCCAGCTACTCTCCCTTAATGCTGCTATCGAAGCCACCCGAGCTGGGGAGTATGGTAAAGGTTTTGCGGTGGTAGCTGATGAGGTGCGCTCCTTAGCTCGACAGTCGGCCAAGGCAACTACGGAAATTTCTAATTTAGTTGCTGAAATCCGCACTCAGACTAGAGAGGTGATTAAAGTGACCGAAGTCGCGATCGCTCAGGTTAATACTGGCACAGAACTGGTAGAAGAAAGCAAGGGCAATCTAAATGCGATCGCATCAGCTACTGCTGAGATTAGCCAGTTAGTTGCAGGGATTACCCAGGTAACCCTAGCCCAACTCGAACAATCACAATCGGTTACCCAAACCATGAAAGAAGTTGCGGCCATATCCACCAATACCTCTGAAGACTCTGCCCAGCTTTGGGAGTCCTTCAAGGAATCCCTCACCACCATCGAAAAGCTACAGGCAGCTGTTGAGCAGTTTACTGTTAACTAGTTATAGCGCTATGGGTGGGGAGTTTGGAACCTGGGCGCGAGTAGTATGGGGAGTTTGGTAGGTTGGAGTTTGAAAAGTCATATCAGCAACTGTGAGTTAAATTCAAGTTTCTTATCCCTACTCCCTACTCCCTACTCCCTACTCCCTACTCCCTAAAAAAATGTCAACTATTGATCCAGAAACCTATCAATACTTTCTTGGGGAAGCCCAGGACTTGCTGCAAGTTAT
>NZ_JAAHHU010000648.1:0-2525 GCF_010672095.1 Moorena sp. SIO3I6
GTTAACCCACAAACAAAAAGAGACGGGGGGAGTCTGGGGCAAAGTGGGCGTTGCTATGATGCGACGATGTACCGTCAATTGAGTCTGATGGCTTGGTTTCTGATTAAATATGGCAAACCGCTATATAAATTCACCCCAGAAGATTACCATACTGTTAATACCCGTTTAAGTCTGGTAAATCGTACTGCAATCTTGCCAGATAATGAAGACCACGGCCTCCCTTATGACGTTCAACTCCATTCTGATCTCTTTATCCCCCCTTTGGGAATGCTAGCCTCTGAAGATTGTTTAACTATTTAGTATTATTTAGCATTCCAAAGAGCTTAGAGCACAAGTGTTGAATTCAGTAATAAACGTTACTCAAAATCACTGATATCTGTCTACCGTTGTTGTTAAGCGACTGCATCAAGACACAGAGCAGGAATTACGATAAACATCTACTTCTGGGCACTTGTCAGGCAAAAGGCTTGCATAAACAAGAATCCAAAACTACTTCTGCCCGATTCCCGATTCCCGATTCCCGATTCCCGATTCCCGATTCCCGATTCCCGACTCCCGATCCCTGATTCCCGATTCCCGATTCCCTGCTCCCTGCCTAAATTTGATAATAATCCTTGACCAATCGGTTTAGGTTGTGTTAGTTTTAATTCGTGGTCATCAATAAAACAGGTTTCCAATGACTCGCGGTCCCCAAAAGCAATTCGATCCTGAAGTCGCCTTAACCAAGGCTATGGAAGTGTTTTGGGCCCATGGCTATGAAGCTGCCAGCCTATCGGAGTTGCTGAAAACTATGGGGATTGGCAAAAAAAGCTTGTATGACACCTTTGGTAACAAGCAATCGCTATTCCTCAAAGCGTTAGAGCACTATGCTCAGACAACGATTCGGGACATGCGCGATCGCTTATCTGCGGATGGCTCGCCTTTGGGAAACCTGACCCAATTGCTTCTGGAATTGCAGGAGATGCACAGTCAACCAGGTAGCTGTGGCTGTATGCTCGGCACCAATATTGCTGATTTCAATACAGAGGATGAAGCAGTGGCCAAAGTCATGCGGGGGTATCTGCGGCAGGTAGAAGACGTGTTCTGTGCTACCATTACCCGTGCCCAAGTTGCGGGAGAAGTCAATTCTACCGTAAATCCCCGGGATCTGGCTCGTTTACTGTTGTGTACAACGCAGGGTATGGCCTTGCTGGGTCGGGTGATGAATGATGACACCACACTAGAGGGAACGGTGCAAGCGGCATTGTGCTTTCTCAAGGGTAACTAATTTTTTTTGGCCTAACTTATACCGAATGGTCAATGTTTTGATATTTGATTTGAGGTATTACTATGACACGCTTAGCAAATAAGACTGCAGTAATCACTGGTGGCTCTACCGGAATTGGCTTTGAAACCGCAAAGCAGTTTATCGCCCAAGGGGCACGGGTGATTATTACCGGACAAAAAGAAACGCGACTGAATGCAGCAGCAGATGCTTTGGGGGAAAATGCTATCCCTGTTAAAGCTGATGTGCGTTCGCTTGCGGATCTAGATCATCTGGCTGCCCAAGTAGAAGCGACTTTTGGCAAACTCGATATCCTATTTGCCAATGCTGGGATTGGTTACTTTGCTCCGATCGAACAGGTGGATGAAGCTTTCTACGATAACCAATTCGACATCAATGTTAAAGGAGTCTTTTTAACCAAAAAATTTGGGTCTGTTCGCGTAGCGTCGGCTTTGCCGAAGCCCCGTCCTTCTAGGACGGCTTTTTCTGATTATTTATGTACTCTTTTAGTACCTCAATAGAAGCTCCTCCCACAGAAGCAGTAAAATAGCTAGAACTCCACAATGCCGTTTTCCCATTAGGTTTTGGATAGCCATTCTCTCCGTATCTCCGACTAGACAATCCTTTGAGACTGTTAACTATCTGAGAAATTGATAATTTTGGAGGGTATTCTTTCGCGTAGCGTGAGCAAAGCTCAATCATAATGTGTACATGGTCAGCCTCTCCATTAAACTCTCTAATTTCAAAATTCATCTTTTTGGCCACCTCTCTGAACGAGTTTTCGATAGACCTAAGGCTTGTCAAGGTCAATATTTTTTGACGATACTTGGTTACACATATCAGGTGCATCTGTAAATTTGTAATACTGTGTCTTTCTTTTCGGAATCCCATTGCCAAATCCTGTAGACTACAATATAATCATAGTAGAGACCAATCTATTAAAAGCAATTGAAAGCCAGATACCAGTATCGTTTTTATCCCACTGACCAACAAAAGAGCGACCTCGCCAGGTTGTTCGGTTGTGTTCGCGTTGTGTGGAACGATGCCCTGGCTATTTGCAAAAAATCTCAGAAAACTCCTAAGTCAGGGGAATTGCAGAAGTTGGTTATTACTCAGGCCAAAAAGACCGAAGAAAGAAAGTGGTTATCTGAGGTTTCTGTAGTTCCATTGCAGCAGTCTGTAGCTGATCTAGGAACTGCTTATAAAAACTTTTTCGATTCCTGTAATGGGAGGAGAAAAGGCCGAAAAGTTAGACCGCAAA
>NZ_JAAHHU010000649.1:0-2525 GCF_010672095.1 Moorena sp. SIO3I6
TCCCGGATGTGATATCAGTCACTTCAGGACTTTATTAATTAGTATATTTATTAAAATTTTGAGGTACTTTGAGCTTGGATTTTAGGGAGCAGGGAGCAGGGAGCAGGGAAAGAGAGGGAAGTGTGGGAGGTGTGGGGAGGGTGGGGAGCAAGTGGTGTGGTTTCCACCATGAGCGACTGCATCAAGACAATGTATTTAAAGATACCAAATTCTTGTCAACTACTTCTTCTCTCTCCCCACACTCTTCTTGTCTCCCCCCTCTCCCCACACTACCCCCTCTCCCCACACTCTGTTCCCTATTCCCTATTCCCTATTCCCTATTCCCTGGGCGCAGCACTATAAATTTCACAGTTTAAATTACTAGGATAAACACGATGTCACCAGCTATCACAATTACCAAAGACGATATTCTTGAAGAAGTAAAGCTATCTTGTAAGATTCCTGAGATTATCGAAGCAATTACTATCCGCAAGTTAATCGCATCTGCTGCCGCTGAGGCGGGTATCCAAGTAGAAACAGAAGAACTTCAAGACGCAGCAGATCAATTCAGGATACTTAGCCAACTCGGGAGTGCTGAGGACACTTGGGCATGGCTAGAAAAACATGGGATGACCTTAGACGAATTTGAAACCATGGTATACAATGGCGCTATTTATAGAAAGTTAGCTAACCATTTATTTGCTGATAAAGTTGAGTCTTATTTTTATGAAAATCAGCTAGATTATGCTGGTGTAGTGATGTATGAGGTAATCATAGATGATGAAGATTTAGCGATGGAAGTATTTTATGGAATTCAGGAAGGAGAGATGAGTTTCTATGATGTTGCTCATCAGTATATCCAGGATAAAGAATTACGCCGATCTGGGGGATATCAAGGAGTAGTAAGTCGTGAAAATATCAAGCCGGAGATTTCTGCTGCTGTTTTTGCAGCTAAGCCACCGCAGGTTCTCAAACCCATTGTGACCTCTAAAGGCGTACATCTGATTTTAGTGGAGGAGATTATTGAACCGCAATTGGATGATAAGCTGCGGTATAAAATCTTATTAAATTTGTTTAGTGAATGGATTAAGCAAGAGGTTGAGCAATTTGAAGTTACGAAAAACCTTGACTTAGATTACCAAGCTGCCTAGGTTTTGAGTGGAAACTTATACATTCATAATTTAGAATTTAGAATTATAATCTTGGTCTTTAAGCTTTTTAAATTCAATGCCCTCTGATCATGATAAGGGGGCATTTTTGATGATTTATATTGCTAATTAATTTCTCGAGATTGAGACTGTATTGGTGACTTTAATTATTAATTAAAACCTGGTTAAATAACGATGTAAATTCATAGTATAAAGACCACCATGAGTAAAAGTCAGTTCATTATCGGTTACATTATTGAGCAAAATTTTATTTTTTTGGGATATATCAATATCTCCACTTATAATCTTAGCCGTTTGTTTTGTCAGGTTAGCAATTTTGTAATTTTCTCGTTAACAATGTTAATTTCAGTCGGGACAATATTTGTTGTCATTACCTTATTTAGATTATCTATTGTTGTGATAGTTCTAAATTAGAAGATAACTAATAAATGACAAGATTTACATATTTTTTGCTTGTTTTTAGTCCAATTTAGTCTCGTTTTGGTTGTCAAAAATGTAAAAACAATCATTAAAAAGACATAATCCAAACAGTTATGTCTTTTTAATGCTAGTCACTTCAGTCAAAACAAAACAGTACTCAAAAGCTATATAGCAGTACGGATTAAGGTTAGGACATTGATACAAGCTCAAAAGCTGTTATAGTAAACTTTTGCCTTTTGCCTTCTTGATGCAGTCGCTCATGGGGGAAACCCCCAAGACCGCGCTGCATCGCTTTTGCCTTTTGCCTTTTGCCCTTGCCCGTAGGGCTATAACCTCCCTTTAGCCCAGACCAGGCTTAAGTCGCGCGTCCAAAAAAAAAGCCCGCCTGGGCGGACTGGATTTTCAAGGGAGTTTTGAAGTTCTAAGTTTTAACCCGAATTTGGAATCAGTATTAACGTCTCAAGACACCAGCTTCATGCTCAATTCGGTCTAAAGCCTTCTTGGCTCTAAAAATAACTCTCAATAATGCCACCTGACTACTCCAAGCTGAGCGTGGTAACAGGGGCAAGGGAGACTCTACCTCAGTCTGAGAGTCATCAATGGATAACTCTAAATTACTAGTTTTCAAATTACTAGTCTTGTGATCGGAAACTGGAGTATTATCTAGCGCTATTGAATCAGTGGAGATATTAGTCATAGGAATGGCTTGCTCAAAGGGATAATTAGCTTGATGTCGCTTGATGTCGCTTGATGTAGGGTGGGCAGTGCTTGACAAACGATTCATTTGCTGGCCATAGCTTTGGTAGCCACTGCCCACCGAGGATTAATCACAAGCTTGATCTAGGGTGGGCAGTGCTTGACAAACGATTCATGTGCTGGCCATAGCTTTGGTAGCCACTGCCCACCGAGGATTAATCACAAGCTTGATCTAGGGTGGGCAGTGCTTGACAAACGATT
>NZ_JAAHHU010000065.1:0-36577 GCF_010672095.1 Moorena sp. SIO3I6
TACAAGAAAATCAAGCCAAAGTTTATAAAAAAGCCTTAAAATATGTCAGAAAAAAAACCGCTATGATGATTCAATTTCCTGAAGACTGTCCCTATGCTCTCGAACAATTATTAGATCAAGATTGGCTACCTTAGTCAGCGCTCAGCAGTCAGCGGTCAGCTTTGTGGCAAAGGCTTTGGCCTTGGCCAAAAGGCCACGCGGGGCGCGTTTGGCCACGCTGTGCGAACGACCCTGGGACCTACCCATTAGCTGATAGCTGAACGCGCACGCGTGCGCGTAGCGCATTAGCTGAATGCTTACTAAAATAAAGATTGAACTTGAAGTATTGAGTCAAAGACCACTTGATTGCTAGCAGCGCTGTCATCAAACTCATCAATAGACGTGCTAGGATCAATAAACCCAATGATGTAGTAGGAACCAGGGTTGAGGTTAGGAAAAGAACCACTCCATGTTGCGTAATCCCAATTGAAAGGATCTAAGGAGCTTATTGTATCGCTACCAAGTAACCAATAGCGTAAGGTGCGTTGCAACGCACCCTACAGGTGTATTTTATGGGTAAGTCCTGTTCAAGTATTGAGTCAAAGACCACTTGATTACTAGCAGCCCTGTCATCAAACTCATCAATAGACCTGCTAGGGTCAATTTTTTGTCGGCGTTGCTGAATCGAGGAATCAATGCGCGATCATCTGGTTTTGTTAAAGCCCCCTAAATCCACCAATTTTGGAGGACTTTGAGAGTTTTATCACACCAAAAATTTGGCACAATCATACCCAAAATCAGCAATTTTTTTTTGTTAATCTACTTGCTATTCAGTTGACAATACCAAGAAGCATGGTATATGTATTTTGGGATCTTTTCTGCTTCAAACTCCAACAGATTGTCCTGTGGTAATATAGCTGGAAAAGGTGCTGTTTGTTCGCACACTCGAAACAAGCTTGCTTCCAGATAATCTAGCTTGCCCTTGGCATTATAAACAGCCTTTTTAACATTCAGCTCCCCATTGCCCCATGTCTGGCATCCTAACTGGCCATGAGAAGGGTCTGAGTATAATTGCCGTGAGTAAGTGATCACCTCTTCCACGGGTGTTGTTCCACCTGGTCGAACCCTATAGGTTCCTGGCATTAATTTCTTGCCTGGCAACGACAATTGAATCTCCGCAACATTGCCTCTGGCTGGTGCATTTGCTCCCCCCTGAAGACAAGCTCTAGTAGCATCTGATTCGCATTGCTGCTTAGGTATGCTGGAAACTTGAAACAGATATTTGATAGTATTACCCTGATTGATCAAAGTAATATCGAAAGCCCCATTATTATCGTCAGTGATAGACTCGGCATAGTTATCTGGATTGGTCAGGACTGAAGAGGGAAAGTCCACATGGGCTTCAAAATTAAATTTTTCAGCATAAAAATGAACTATCTCATTTTCACTCTTGGACTGAAATCCTTGTTGACCAGTCATTTGATGTTCGTCGTTTTGGTATGGAACTGTTGCTTGAGAAAACGGCTTTGAAACAGCTAATAAAGTAGCTCCAAAAGCTGTAGCACCAAAAACAACTATGAAATAATAGGTTTTAAACCATCGATTCTTTCTCAAAACTTCCACCTCCTGACGGGGTTAGTCTCAGGGCAAACGCATCTTATTTTTGTACATGCTGGCGGGGTGAGGATTTCAGCGTACGAGTCCTGTTTTTAATCAATTGATGAAATCCTGACTGGATAAGGGTTTTGGAATTTAGATGCGTTTGCCCTGGGGTTAGTCTACCCTCGATAAGTTAGCTAACACAAGTCTCTCGACCACATACCCCTAGACGAAGATAAAATCACGGCTTATAGACACGTTTGTCGTCTCATCGAGGATACCGATGAGATCACCTTGGTAAAAGATGGTAATGTCTGAGGGGTCAGTAACACTATAATACAGAGAGTAGCTACTGGCACTGCCAAAGACTCGGATGCGATCGCCTTCATTCGAGTTGAAGTCAAGAATGTTAGCATATCCAACACCTCGATAGTAAGCTTCATAGGAGTCACCCAAGACAAAGATATCTGCTCCGGCATTACCAGTCAGATTATCATATTCACCAGTACCAGAATTGAAGACATTAGGATTTGAACCTGTGAGGACATCATCCCCTGACCCGCCAAACAGTGTGTCACTGTTTGCACCTCCAATCATTGTATCGTCACCGGAAAACCCTTTTAGAGTATCATTGCCAGCATCGCCGTAGTAGCGTTCGTTGCCAGTATACCCGTAAATGTAATCATTACCATTGCCGCCGTGAAAAGTGTCGTCACCCAAGGAGGTAATATTAACGTAATCGTTACCATCACCGAGATAGAGCAAGTCATCACCATTCCCACCATCAAGGGTATCATTTCCAGTTCCACCATCAAGGGTATCATTGCCTCCATAGCCGTAGAGGGTGTCATTTCCAGAATTTCCCAGCAGCTTATTATTAGCGCTGTTACCAGAGATGCGGTCATTCCCTGAGCCACCATAGGCATTCTCAATCAGCGAGCGGCTATCACCGTTGTATTGAAGGGCATTGAAGACATGGCCACGGGCATAATGACCGTTGCCTAGATAGGCTTGCTGGAAGTGCCCCCCGCTGGTATCAAGGTTAGACCAACCACCTGGACTCAGGTCGATGGATAGATTAGTGGTGTAGTTAGAGAAGTCGTAGGTATCAATCCCATTACCATCCCAGATGGTGCGGAAGATGCGGTTAGCACCAGGTGTGCCTTGCCCGACACCATTGACAAACATCTCCCCGGTAGTGGTTGAGAATTTATAAGTGGTGTTGGTAGCATTGTAGCCAAACCATGCACCATACATATGTTGGATCGCCGCAATATCGTACATCATCAGGGACTGGGCATATCCGAATTCCTCGTTGGTATAGTGATCTGCCGAATGCCCGACATAGGAGCGGTAGGTCATAATCGAGAACTCCATGGAGTCGCGATCGGAGTTCATAGCGACATTACTAACACCACCAATCTGATGACCGTGTTTCAGGCCCAAGGCATGACCAAGTTCATGCCCGAAGGTATGATAAGCAAAGTTGCCAATGACGGGGTTATTGTAATCGTTAGGATTGAACCAGATATCGCCTCCTTGGACAGTGTTGGCAGGGTAATAGGCCCACGCTGTATTGCTTCCTAATTCAGGCGGTATGTTAGACTCGGCCATACGAATGGTGGCATTGCGGTCATTGGCACCGGTCAGTTCAGACGGGTTGAGTAAGGAAACATTATAGAATTCTCCCCCTGGCCCAATCCATGCCCCGGCCACAGCTCGCTGGGTTGCGTTTAAGGTTTGGAAGCTAGCTCCATGATACGTACGGTGTGGATAATTGGACTCATAGTCATTGATGCTATTAGGGAAGCTAAAGCTCAGTGAGGTAGAAGACCACTTAACCCCACTCAGTAAGCCATCAATGTTATTGTTGCCGGTTGCTGTTACAGTTGTTGATTGTAACCCAGTCATTGCTATTGCCTCTAAAGTTTGAATTAAGTAGAACTTGTGTATTGATGAGCAACCGATTACTAACTGCCATGACTACCCTAGTGGTAGGCATTAAGCAATTAGTGCATTAGCTGAAAGCTGAGTGCTGATAGCTGATGCAGGAAGTATCTATAGACTGATCAGGCCAAACACCAAAAGTTATGCAGTAAACTTTCAATATGTTGACAGTTACAGATTCCAAAAAAAATCACAAAAATGCCTCTGTTAGTAGCGAGTAAAAACCTTATTAGTCAAAGCTAGTAAATCGTAATTTTATTGGTTATTGGTTTATTCATTAACCGGTCAGTTCATCTAAAAATCAAGCATATCAAGTCAATTAATTAGCCCATCTAGACCCCAAGACTCACGCGATAACCATGAACTGACCTATCGAAGACAGATAGTTTGAAGCTGGATTTAAGTAATTAGTTAGGAGTTTTATAAACTTTTGGTATTGATGGCTTACTTATATCCAATCAAATTTTATATCTAACTCAGATAAAAATTATAAAGTTTACGGAAAATTCACTAAACCTTTAACTATAAAAAGCTTTGATAAAGATGAGATAGAATATGCATATTTTATCTATTTTTGCACAATGGATGTAATCTATAGCGTTTCTCATAGTTATGAGGTACATTCAATTTTTCCATGGGCCATTCCCTACTCCCTACTCCCATTAACCCAGGAGGAAGTACCTCACCCAATTGAGAAACGCTATAATATATTGACATCTCCACTAGAAATGGTAGAGAACACAAATTAACCACTAGTAGCCATTTGCTGTTAAAGAAGTCATACCACCCACATCAAGGTTCGATCCCATGGCTGTATAAAACGCGATGTTCTGAAGGAACATCGCGTTTTATACTTTGGGCTAATCCCATCTAGGGATCACCTTCACTCAATCTTCTGTAGCCCAGCACCTCAATGCGATCGCAAACAACCGTCATCCTTCAACCTACCCTAAGGCAAGGCCAATAACCTTCAACCTTTAACCTTCAACCTTTAACCTTCAACTTTAAACATTCAACCAATACCATTCAACCAATACCAACCGCAACTTAATTGACCACCGATGGCTTCAACTCATCTTCGGTGTCAGCACTGGTTGCCTTAAGGCCATTATCCGGCAAGGGATGACGAGCCTCAATGAGTTTGATCGCACGACTGACACTTTCTGGCAGAATCACCACTAAACCACCATCAGCCACTTTATCCAAACCCCTATCAATTGCCTCTGTTTCGTTGAGGATAATCTCATAGTTGGACTCGCGATTTTCCTCTCGTATGCCCTTACGAATTAACTCAGCTGCATCACCACTGGGACGTCCTCTTAAGTCATCATCTTCTTTGATAATAATCCTGTCAAAGATTTTTGCTGAGAGTCGTCCTAATTCAATAAAGTCTTCATCCCGGCGATCCCCAGGACCACCCACAACCCCAAAGCGCTCTCCGGGCCAGTTGCGCACAAAACTACCCAATGCCTCGTAACTAGCTGCATTGTGGGCATAATCCACTAGAGCATGGTAACTGCCAAGATTGAACAAATTCATTCGTCCCGGTGTCTGGTCTACAGAAGCCCGAAATGTGGTCAATGCCTTTCGAATGGCCTCAATCGAGACTCCTTGAGCAAAGGCAGCGAGACTCGCAGCTAGAGCATTAGCAATCATAAAAGGTGCCCGTCCCCCAATTGTCACTGGCACATTGACTGCCTGCTCAATCCGCAGGGTCCAATCCCCTTTGATGATAGATAAATAACCATTTTCGTAAACCGCCGCCAGACCACCACCACTAGTGTGATTTTTGACCAACTCATTCTCTGAGTTCATCGAGAAATAAGCCACTTGACCCTTTACCTTTTCTGCCATAGCTCTGACTAGGGGGTCATCAGCATTGAGGATAGCATAGCCCTTCGGACTCACCACTTCCGCCACAACACTCTTCACCTTGGCCATCTGTTCAATGGTGTCGATGTCTCCAATTCCCAAGTGGTCAGCGGAGACATTTAAAACCACCCCAATATCACATTTGTCAAAGGCCAAGCCAGAACGCAGGATACCGCCCCGGGCAGTTTCGAGGACTGCCACCTCAACTGTAGGGTCTCTGAGAATTACCTGAGCACTTTGGGGTCCAGTGGTATCACCTTTTTCCACCATATATTCATCAATGTAGATGCCATCTGTAGTGGTATAGCCCACAACCTGTCCAGTTTGGCGATAGATATGGGCAATTAAGCGGGTTGTCGTGGTTTTCCCATTGGTACCTGTAATCGCGATGATGGGAATACGGTTAGGTTGCCCATTTGGGAAGAGCATATCTAGGACTGGTGCTGCCACATTCCGGGGCTGACCTTGACTAGGACAAACATGCATCCTAAAGCCAGGGGCAGCATTCACCTCAACCACCACCCCATCAGCTTCCCGTAAAGGCTTAGTGATATCGGAGGTGACAATATCAATTCCAGCAATATCCAGACCAATAATTTTGGCAACCCGCTGTGCCAGCCAGATAGTTTCTGGATGGATGTTATCGGTGTGGTCTACAGCAATACCCCCAGTGCTGAGATTGGCAGTTTCCCGCAAGTAACAAACTTCCCCCTTTCTGGGTATACTGTCCAATCTGTACCCTTGCTTCTTCAAGACACTCTCACTGGTAGCGTCTAACACAATTTTAGTCAAGAGATTGTCGTGTCCCTCACCGCGATGGGGATCAAGGTTAGTTTGCTCAATCAGTTCCTCAATCGTAGACCTACCATTCCCCACCACATGGGCAGGGATACGCTCTGCTACCGCTACTACCTTGCCATTGACCACAAGAATCCGGTGGTCAAAACCTTTATAATAGCGCTCCACAATCACAGAGCGGGAGACTTCTTTGGCGGTCTTATAGGCAGTCTGCGCCTCTTCCCAGCTATTAATATCGAGGGTAATGCCTCGTCCATGATTCCCATTCAGGGGTTTAATCACAATCGGGTAGCCACCTACATACTCAATTGCCCCTTCCAACTCATCTAGGAATCGAATCGTTGTCCCCCGGGGAACCGGTACACCAGCATCCCTCAGGATTTGTTTGGTACCTTCTTTATCACAAGCCAACTCAACCCCTAAAATCCCTGAATAATCACTCAATGTGGCTTGAATCCGCTTTTGGTGGACACCGTAGCCCAGTTGAATCATCGCTCTCGCGCTCAGCTGCATCCAGGGAATTTCTCTGGCTTCGGCTTCCTTAACCAGGGATTGAGTGCTTGGTCCTAAAGCTGAATTATTAGCCAGTTCTTGTAAATCTTTCAGGTCTTGTTCTAATTCACTTTGGGGATAGGTTTGCTTATCAATGATGCTACGACACAGCCGCACAGCTGCCCTAGCGGCATAACGACCCACCTGCTCATCAATGTACTCAAATATGACCTGGTAGACTCCTGGTGTCGCTGTTTCCCTAGTGCGACCAAATCCAACCCCCATGCCTGCCAGATCTTGTAGTTCTAGGGCAACGTGTTCAATGATGTGCCCCATCATGGTGCCTCTGGCAACCCGAGCAAGGAATCCCCCCCGGACACCAGGGGAACAGAAATGCTCTTCCAGACTGGGTAGGACAGTCTTTAGTCCCTTATAGAAGCCAGGAATCTCGTTGGAGGGGGTATTTGCCAATTCCTCTAAATCGAGACGCATGACAATAAGTTTGTGATGTCCAATACTCCAATAATTAGGGCCACGTAAAGTCTGGATTCTCAGAATTCTCATATCAACTGAAACTTCGGTGGTGATGCTCGCTGAATGTGCAAGGAAGCCTAAAGACGCAATTCATCAAATAAAATTCGCCTTTATCGCCTACTTTGGCACATTATGAGACGATTGGCACGCTTGAAAAGTCTAGCTCCAATCCGGGAATCAGGGGATCCGGTAGGCTGGTGATTAGATTTGGGATAATCTTATTATTATCAACCTTGGAGATAAAAAAAACTGTTCACACAGAACAGTTTTTTCAAAATTCTCCATAATTATCCATTGCACCCAGCAAGTCCTCAGATGAGTTCCCCCAACTACAGTCATGAGGAAAACCCCTGATTAAGGCGCTGCATCCCTTGGCACAGGGCAGGTAAAGCCATACTCAAAAGTGTGGGCTGGTTATTGCGCTTGTTGTCCAGGAGGTAAGGTTTAGCTTTCTACTGCGAATAACGAACGCTTGTGAAAGTGGTAGCGATCGCCATGACACAGAACATGCACTCGCAGATTGTGGATACTGATCGGGTCGTTATGACCAATCTTAGGCTGGTTGGTGTAAGACATTTCCTTGGGATCAATAATTGTGACAGTGCCTTTACCCATCACTTCTAACCAACCATTTTTTTCAAACAAAGCACAGGTATCTTCATCGATTCCGATGGCCAATCGCTCCGGATGTTCCGAAATAGCACTGATCAGGCGTGCCATACGATTCCGATGGTGGAAATGTTGATCGACAATCACCTCTGGAATGATTCCTAAGCCCATGGTTATATCCACCAAAGAACGATTAGGAAACTCACCACTACCACCACCAGCAATCATGTGATGACCCATAACTGCAGCCCCAGCACTTGTCCCAGCTATGGTAATCTCGCTCTGATGAACCCGCTGCCGAACTTTTTCCATTAAGGGGGTATCGGCTAGTAGCCCGCACAAGCGTAGTTGGTCACCTCCAGTCATGAATACCCCGGTACAGATTTCCAAGTACTCTAGTAAGTCTTGGTTTTCTGCTTGATAGCGATCGCGTATATCTAGCAACCGAATTTCCTCGGCTCCCATGTCTTGAAAGATGCGTTGATAGCGACTGCCAATCACGCTTGGTTCTCTGGAGGCTGAAGGGATAATGGCAAGGCGAGCATTAGTTCCTCCAGCACGCCGAAAAAAAGTTTGCAGGATCTCTCGTCCGTGAACTTTATCTTCAGCGCCGCCGATTACCAAAATAGCTGGTTGAGTGGACTTAGGCATCCTCATTATTTGCAATTGAGATTCTAACTGCTGCATTATATTAGTAATGGGCATGAGGTGAGTTGAATACTTTTGAGTAGTGCTTTTTAGTTAAAATGCCACATTATAGCAATTTTTCCGTTGAATCCGTGATTTTTTAATGATATTCACGCATTATAGCCTTACCATTTATGCATAATCACTGATTATGTATGTTACCCTCTTCTGACAGGATTCTTAGCTCCAGACCCCAAACCCCCCTTAACTCCTTGTGCGATTTGACATTATCACTCTGTTTCCGGATTTCTTCACCTCTCCCCTGAGTTCAGGGCTGCTTGGTAAGGCACTCCTCAAACAAATAGCCGAAGTGCATCTGATCAACCCCCGAGACTTTGCTACTGACAAGCATCGACGAGTTGATGATGAACCCTACGGTGGTGGCGTAGGAATGTTGATGAAACCAGAGCCGATTTTTGCGGCTGTAGAGTCTTTACCCATTTTACCACAGCGTGATGTCATCTTAATGACTCCCCAGGGGCAACCCATGAAACAGCAATTGTTCAAAGAATTGGCCACAGGTTATGATCAGCTGGTGATAATTTGTGGACACTACGAAGGTGTGGATGAGCGGGTATTACACTTAGTCACCCGAGAGGTATCACTGGGGGATTTTGTCTTAACCTGTGGAGAAATCCCTGCCCTAGCCATGATTAACGGTGTCACCCGGTTGCTACCAGGAACAGTAGGCAAAGCGGAATCCCTTAAATTAGAAAGCTTTGAAGCCGGGTTACTGGACTATCCTCAGTACACCAGACCTGCTGAGTTTCGGGGATGGAAGGTTCCAGAAGTTCTGTTATCAGGAAATCATGGGGAAATTGACCGTTGGCGTAAAGAGCAGCAAATTCAGAGAACCAAAGAACGCCGTCCTGATTTGTTTGACACTCTCTAAATAGCAAAGGGAACAGGGAGTAGGGAGTAGGGAGTAGGGAATCGGGAATCGGGAGTAGGGAATCGGGAATCGGGAGTAGGGAATCGGGAATCGGGAATCGGGAATCGGGCATGGCTTGTCAAATGAAAATGGTATATAAAAAGAGATTGTCAAGCTCCTACTAAGGCAAACTTTAAGATAAATACTGTTGCTAAAATCCACATGGTAATAGTCGTTTCGTGAACTTTACCCTGAAAAGCCTTCAACAGAGGAAAGGTAATTAAACCGACAGCTAAGCCATCAGCAATCGAATAACTTAAAGGCATGATCAAGATGGTCAGAAATGAGGGAATTGACTCGGCTGGATCGTCCCAATGGATTTTTCTAACACTTCCGATCATCAACACTCCAACCATGACTAAGGCTGGTGCTGTGGCAAAGCTGGGAATGGCCGATAGAAAGGGAATGAAAACTATCGATAGGGCAAATAAAATGGCAGTAACAACGGCAGTCAAGCCAGTGCGTCCCCCTTCCAATAGTCCTGATGCGGACTCAATATAGGTGGTTACGGTAGAGGTGCCGAAGATTGCCCCAGCAGTAGTACCGATTGCATCTGCCATAAAGGCTCGGGACCCATGGGTAAATTGCCCCTTTTGATTGAGATAACCTGCTTTGACTCCTAGTCCAGTTAGGGTACCAACGGTATCAAACAGATCCACAAACAGTAGCACAAATAGGATACTCAGTAGTTCCCAGATATTGGTCTGAACTACCTGTGACAGACCTACAAATGCCTGACCCAGTAAATCTCCTGGCCACTGGGGTAAGGCAACAATTCCTTGTGGCCAAGGGGCTATACCCAAAATCCATGCCAGTAATGCGGTGGCAAGAATACCCCACAGCAGTGCTCCGGTAATGCGTCGAGCGATCAAGGCTGAGGTAATTAGAATCCCGACAATGGTGACTAATGTGGCTGGCTGAGTCAACTCTCCCAAGGTAGTGGTAGTTGCCTGAGACTGAGCAATGATACCTGAACTATTGAGACCAATATAAGCAATAAATAAACCAATGCCTGTGGTGGTGGCTTGTTTAATACATTCGGGAATTCCAGTCACAATTTTACGGCGAACCCCAGTCACCGTCAGCACTATAAAAATTAGTCCTTCAATCAAAACAGCAGCCAGAGCAACCCGCCAATCGATGCCTAAACCCAACACTACTGAAAAGGTAAAGTAGGCATTGAGACCCATGCCTGGTGCTAGGGCAAATGGATATTTGGCATAGAGTCCCATCACTAGGGTTGCCAAAGCAGCTGAAATACCCGTGGCAATCACTAGTTCCCCAAACAAATCCTTGGGTTGTTGGAGGAAAATGGCATTAGACAAAATATCGGGATTGACCACCAGAATGTATGCCATGGTGACAAAGGTGGTTACTCCCGCCAGAATCTCGGTACTAAGTTTGGCTTGGTGTTGATCAAATTGGAAGAATTTAGCGATCGCGTTCGCGCAGCGTCGGCTCTGCCGAAAGCGTGACCAAAGGTCAATCCCATTGGTATCTTCCACGACTGGACGCGGTTCACTCAACGGGTCAGATTCTGGAGTCATGGCAAGGCAAGGGTAATCAATCTGCTGCTAGCATAGTGGTTTTTTGGCAAATGCGATCGCGTAATCTAAATCTGTAACCTCGGCGTTGCGTCAGTCTTTGAATGAATAGGAGTAGAGTGGGCATCCTGCCCGCCCCAAAAGTACGCCGAACAGGCAAGATGCCTATTCCACCTCACTCTTAAAATCATTCCATTATTAAGCAACGCTGTAACCTCTGCTGGCTCCAATCTATCCTTTGAGAATAGATTAGGGTTTACCTGAAATAACAACACGACCAACAGCTACCACAAAACCGCCAACTGCTGTGATCAAAATGCCGATCAATGTCCAAATTTGTGCCTTGGTTGAACCTTTTAATTCTTTGACATCCGTTGCAATCGCGTCTACTTGTATCTCTACTTTTATTAGTCTTTCGTTTATCTTATTGACATCTTTTTGAAGGCTGTCTAGCTTCCCGTTTATGTCTTTTAAGACTTCCTCTAAGGAGTAAGTAATTGTTATGGGTGTCTCGCTCATGGGTTAAACTCCTAATTAATTATTGGTGATGTCATATACCCTTGACTTTTGTTGCCAAATCTTGGAATAATACCAACTAATTGTATACTAGCTTAGTTCGTTAATACTGCATCCAAACAATTTGGATGAGGTAATTATAACGTTTTTGGCAGTTATGAGGTACAGTAGTCTTTGAGGCTGACTCCCTTAAAAACATTTTTACTATTGCTAGCATGCCTATTGCCTTTTGCCTTAAAAGGATAAGTTTTGTTCTAAAAAGTTACTGATAATTGCTATCTATGGATGACTTGGTGAAAAATTAGATCCCTGAAAAAGCCCTAAACGTTGCATCATGGGATGATCTCCGGGAGTTTCGTAAAACTGGGAGCAAATCCCTACACACCACTGTCGAGTTTATGCCTGGACAGGTAATATGTAAATTTTGCGCAAAAAAGAGCCTAGATCGTCCCAATTATTTAACTGTCCAAATTGGCGATTGCCAACATATTATGCTGGATCCAGAGTTTTTGCAGTATATCAATCATAGCTGCGCTCCCAATGTATTTTTCGCTCCAAGCGATCGCGTTCTGAAGGCCATAACTAAAATTAAAATTGGCGAGGAACTGACTTGATTTTATCCATCGACGGAATGGTCGATGGATAGAGAATTTGATTGTAGTTGTCAAAGCAAAGATTGCCTAGGTACTATTCGAGGTGCCGCCTACTTACCCTTAGATATTTTAACAAAATACAAACTTGCAGAGCATATACAGCAGCGCTTGCTTAAACAATATTGATTTCATAAATTTTGCTTTATAAACAGTTTTAATCAACAGTATCAAATAAAATTAGGAAAGCTACCACTATGAATAAATACGATAACATTGCCGAGTATTATGACTCCACTATGAAGAGTGGGTATTACGACTATCCGAAAGAAGCTCAGTCCCTCGACTCTATCCTCAAAGGTCGGAAAAAACTTCTCGAAATAGGGGTGGGAACGGGATTGCTTGCAGAAAAACTGCTGGAATTAGATCCCAGCTATGAGATAACTGGAATAGATTTTACTCCTGCTATGTTAGACCGGGCTAAAGCTCGTTTGGGAAATCGAGCAAAGGTAGTAGAAGGTAATGTGTTATCAATGGATCTGCAAGAATCTTTTGATGGCATATATTCCCATGGGGGTCCGGCAGGTGTATGTCGGGTTGGTAAGGATTACCACTTATACAGTTTTCTGCCCAATTTTGAGGACACCGTTAAAATGTTAAACAATATTGCCTGCCATTTAGTTGAAGGAGGCTTGTTTGTACTTAATATTCAAGCAGAATAAATTGATGCAGATGGCGAGCAAGAGATTGGCAATGGCATTGTTTACGCTCAGCAAAAGCATCTCGATTTCCTAGAGAATAAAGAAATGTACTTTTGGGAAACAGACTATCGTTTCAAAAAACAAGGTAGAATAGTTGCTAGCGATCGCCATAAGTTCTTAATGGTGTACGGCCAACTTCTAGAAGATACCATGAAGGCGGCAGGGTTTAAGTGGAAAGAGGCGACTCCCGACGATTTATATATGGTTTACAAAAAAGTGATGTAAAAGCAAGTTTTAGTGCGAAGCAACGAGAAAAACTTATTCACAACAATTAAGATTTGGCAGTAGCATGATCTCAAAAGACGATAACAATCAAGAAAAAAAAGATGGGTGGCGAGATGATGTAGCTGAATTTAGAAATTGGATGAAAATTATTCCAACTATTCCTGAGAAATTGTTTAAGATTGCCAGTGATATTCCCACCCCGGCACTGGTGTACGACCTAGATGCCATCACTGACACTGTAACCGCTTTACGAAACGACCTCAGAGAAATTCCGAATATTGAGCTTTGTTTGGCTGTTAAAGCAAACCGCTGCCAATCTGTGTTGCGTCATATGGCTAAACTTGGGCTAGGAGCAGACATTACCACCATACAAGAGCTAAATGCTGCCATGGCAGCAGGGCTGTGGCCAATCTACTCTACAGCACCAGGCTTCTCAGTTGCGGACCTTAAGCGTTTGGCAACTGAGGGTGTGATTCCAGATTGATGCAGTCTGTCTCAGTTGCGTGTCTGGTGTGAAAGCGCTAACCCAGACAAAAGAGTTGGGCTTCGACTTCGCCTTCCTTTTCACGAAGATGCCAAGGCTAAGAATGTAGTAACCAGGTGGAGTAGATTTGGAGTTGATCCAAAAGATTCTGCTCTACACAGCCTAATACAAACCCATAAGCTTGAGGTCGTCCATCTTCATGTTCATGAAGGTGAAACTTTTTCAGAAGCAGATCTAGATCAGACCCTTGATTTGCTAGTATCTTGCTTGGAAATCTTTCCTAAAGTTGAAGTGCTCAATCTCGGCGGCGGTTGGGCTTACCTGTTCCATCTGCAAAAACCTGAAGCACAACGGGTTTGGAATCTAGTAAATAAAACCATTACTAGTATCAACAACCAGCGCCAGCAACTAGTGCGGCTTGTGATTGAGCCAGGAATGCTATTAACTATGATGGCGGGCTACCTGGTTGCGGAGGTCAAAGCAGCAGACGATCATCCCTCTGGGCATCGCATTGTGGTTTTGGATACCTCTGCTTGGAACTTGATGTTCTGGGCACCACGTCCAGCAGTTGCTCAGATCCCTTTCCGAGAAGGACCGATGTTCGTCCATGACCTCGCAGGTTGTACCTGTTATGAGACAGATTATTTTTGTCTTAACGAAAAGATGGCAAGAATAGAGGTTGGTGACCGCGTGATCTTGAATGCATCGGGTGCCTACACCAGCAGTGTGGCACGGAGTCTGCATGGACTACCAATACCGAAAGAGTTTGTCATTCGCGACAACCGTCTATGCTTGGTTGAGTGATCATATTGGGTGAGCAAAAAAAAAGTGTCTCGAATTACTAGACCTGTTATGAAAATAGAAGCTCAAACCTCGAAGCAGGGAATAAAAAAGCTTGTCAAACCCTTTTGCTCCCCGCTCCCTCACCAGACCGGGGTTTCAAGGAAAGACCCAAGGAATCACACTGGCGCGATCGCAAACTTTGTGATCAGCTGCAAAAGCTGATTACACTCCTTATTATTATTAATAAAGAAGTGGCCACCAGGAAACATGTGTACCGTGAAAGTGCTACTGGTTTGGTCACGCCAGGCAGCAAGCTCATCACTGTTGGCGTCGGTATCCTCCAAACCTCCGAAAGCAGATATCGGACAATTAAGTGGGGGTTCGCTAGTGTAGGTATAGGTTTCGTTAATCCCGAAATCCGCTCGCAGGATCGGTAGAAACAGCTCCATTAGCTCCTGGTTTGCTAGCACAGCCTCTGGTGTGCCATTATATTTACGCAATGCTTCGATCAACTCAGACTTGGGCAAGTTATGAAGGGGAGGTTTTCGAGCAGGTACTTGAGGAGCGCGGCGACCGGAAATGAACAGGTGTCGAGGACTCGGGGCTTCCTGGCGGCGGAGTTGACGGGCTAATTCAAAGCTGATGAGTGCTCCCATACTGTGACCAAAAAAGGCAAAGGGGATATCTAGATAGGGCAGTAAAGCTGGTGTTAGGGTTTCAATCAGAGGCAATAGGCTAGTAACCAGGGGTTCCCGCATTCGCTTGCCCCGTCCAGGCAGTTCCACTGGGCAGACTTCGATATGGGGTGCCAATGGGTCTGGCCAAGTGCGAAAGCTTGAAGCAGCACCACCCGCATAAGGAAAGCAAAATAGGCGCAGGCGGGCTTTAGGATTGGGTTGTGGGCGAGTGATCCAAGAGTTGGTAGTAGTCATTGGTTATTTTGAAGGGAACAGGGAGTAGGGAGTAGGGAGTAGGGAGTAGGGAGTAGGGAGTAGGGAATAGGGAGTAGTGAACGAAATTATCACAATTCATTTAGGATTACTATCTTTGGAAAGTAATCAATAGACTTCGCCGCAGTTTTCGGTAAATGGATCACTTTTGTAATACAAGATAATAGGCTTAGTTGTTATTTCACCAAGCCCATAAATAGTTTACAATAAAGTTTATAATAAAATCCGATTTATATTATAAACTTTATTAAGTTCTTTTTATCAGTTTATTGACAATTAATTAAGCTTTAAAAAAGTATTTAAATTATATAATTTTTACTAATAAAATAGTTAAAAATAAGATGTGTTTACCCTAAAATTTTAAGCGATCGCTATAACTTACAAAAATTAAATTATATAGTATTTTTAGTTGAGATGTAAACATAGGATTGATCAAAAAAAGGAGCAGGGAGCAGTATTAAAGATCTGCAAAAATTTTTTGATGTTATGATAAATCGACAATATTTTTTATTATACCAGTTTTAAAAAGTCCTGTCATACACTAAGTTGCGCTCCAAGATAGTATCTTAATCAAAAGGTGATGCAGTGATAGGGTGATGACAAGAAAGTGCTAGGTATGAATGTAACTTGGTATGATCTTTTGGTTGGCAGTACTCTTCAGGATTATTTTTAATCGAGAATAAGTGCTGTTTTTTCAGAATTTGCAACCACTCTGCTAGGGATTCTACTTCCGCGTGTAGATGTAGAAACTCTGCTTTGTTGCAAGGATTCTCAGTCCAATCCCCTACTAAATCCAAGCCTCCAGTCAGAAAAGCGGCTTTACAAGCATGGCGTAGAATAGTGCCTCTTTTAGTTTTGGGAATAGTGCCACTAACCAGCAGCAGCACCCCATAGACCTGTAGGTGATAGTGTTGAGCTAGCACCTGAGCAATAGCCTCAATTACCTCATTAATATCCAGGTTTTGCTGATAACTCTGCTTCACCTCCTGAGCAACCACCAACCGCTGGTGACCATTGACCTCTATAGTGAAGGCCGCACCGAAATTTCGTCGCAGTGAAGGATGACTAGTTTCTACTGTCCTTTCAATGTCTTGGAAATAATAGTTACGACCTTGGATAGTAATCAAGTAATTTATCCTTATTAAGCTCTACTAACTTCAGTTTTAGTTCAAGAGCGCGGCTACTGACAAAAAATTCAGGGAAAGTTATGAGAGTTTTTATCAAATTTAATTTTGGACATAACTGACTTAAAAATCTCAAAGAACTTATTTTTTTGTTCCCTATAATTTCAGGCTATCTAACAGTCTTGAGGATCAAAAGCCAAGTTAATCTAGACACCTGACTAGATTAGGCTTTGGGAAGTTTTTTCAGTACCACAGCGTAAGCTACCTGTCTTGAGACCGTCTTTATAGATGATGCAATCCCAAGTATAGGTTGGCGTTTGCGCAATGTTTGAATTACCTGAGCGCGACGTAAGCGATGGGAGCATGTCACTTATGCAGAACATTTGTACATTAGCTATAGCCCCCTCATGGGTAAAAGCCAAGCTCATATGGTACATAGTTCATTTGTTCTGGAACATAGACTTGCTCCCCATCAATTTGTCAGAACAATTTAATAGTAGCCCTGTTATATATCTGTGATCCTCATAAAACTCATAGAAAAACTCATAGAAAAACTCATAGAAAAACTCATAGAAAAACTCATATCTCACGAAAAACTCAGGGAGCATGCCACTTATGCAGCAACATTAGTACATTATCTGGGGAATGGGGAATGGGGAATGGGGAATGGGGAATAGGGGGAGCATGTCACAAAGCGCCGAATATTTGGGGAGCAGGTCAATTTTGTAAGAACACTTGAACTACAAACCCTTGAACTACAGTGTTTTCGGGGCTTCAGTACCAGTCAGGAGTTTTTAGTACATTTGTTCTAATAATTTGACCTGCTCCCCAAGACCAGAGCACTTGAGACCAGCCAGACAGTTAACTCAAGTGCTCATAAAAGTAAATTGATCATCGAGTGATGCAGTGATGAGATAATGAGGGGATAGAACTATCATCGGTCAAGTGCTTGATTGACTGATTGTTTATTTTGTATTGTTTATTGTGTCAACTTCTATGAGTTGACCACCCCTGTAGACTCTAAACCCAAGGACCTTGAATTGCAAATGTGATACCAGGCTCTTGAATGTTCACAAACATGATCCGACCATTGGGTGAGAAGCAAGCACCAGCAAATTCACTACTGTTAATCGCATTCCGTGCCAACTGGTAAAGCTCACCTTTAGGATTGACCCCAACCAGGAATTGGTCACCACCACCATCTTCACAGAGGATGAGATCTCCAGAAGGACTAATGGTCACATTATCTGGGTGTTCTAGTAAGCTGCGGTCATGGGACTCAACAAACAGTTCAATGGTGCCACCCTCTTGGGGAGTGCTACCAGGAACATAGCGCCAGACTTGACCAGCTCCATTGGGCCATCCAGTCTTTGGATTTAACGAACCACCACTAGTACAGGTAAAGTAAACTTCATTATTACCGTACCATGCCCCTTCTCCCCTGGTAAATTGGGTTGCTCCCTTAGCAAAACCTTCAACCCGCACAGTATCTTCTTTGGGGTCTACATCATCAATCCGAACCCATTCTACTGCCATGGGCTTACCGACAGGGAAGTTTTTAACAGTGATTTTCTGAAATGTTCCCTGGATCTTTAATGCCTCTAGTACACCGCCTGCTTTTAAGTTGCCTGGTTGCTTGGGAATAAAGCGATAGAACAGGCCATCCATTCTGTCTTCAGTCTGATAAACAATCCCAGTATTGGGGTCTACTGCAACGGCTTCATGGTTAAAGCGACCCATTGCCACTAGAGGCTCAGCTTGAACCACTTGACCGGTAATGGGCACTTCAAAGTTATAGCCGTGCTTCATCGAAACACTTCTGGGGTCATCTACCGGATAAGTGGTGGGAGTAACGGTGCTTTCTTCACAACTAATCCATGAACCCCAAGGGGTTGGTCCACCACTACAGTTTCGTTCAGTACCAGCAAGGGAAGTGTACTGTTTGACCAGTTGACCATTGGCTCCCACCACTAGTGTTGTCGTCCCACCGAGACACATGGGGTCATATTTGAGATACTCTACTGCTACCAATCCATGTTTATCCAGTTGATGGGGGCTAAGTTCATGATTGCGCACTAGGACAGTATTGCCTCCCGGTGCAGGAAAAGCCGCCATGCCATCGGGTCTACCAGGCACCAAATTGCTATCACTCATGGTGTCACCTGTGCGGGATAAAACTTTATAGCTAAATCCGGCTGGCAGGTCTAATAATTGATTAGGGTCTGGCTGAAGTGAACCGAAGCCTTTAGCTCGAAATGATTTACCAAGGGCCTTCTTGGCAAAAACCTCTTTCAAAGGGGATGCCAGAATTACACTGGCAGTGCTAGCACTGGCTAAGGCAAAGAAGTGACGTCGTGATAAAGTCATTGGTAAATAACTGGATAGGTATTTGATCACTCAGAGCCATCAGCTCTATGCCCATCAGGATAAATCGTCGAACTATCCAAGTAGGCATCACAAATATCGACGTTCTCGGCTCGAAATAAGTTGCAACCCCTCAACTGAGCCTTAGTAAGGATAGCTCTTTTCAGGTTAGCATTACTCAAATTGGCATGGCTGAGATTGGCATGGCTAAGGTCAGTGTCCCTCAAGTCCGCTGCTTGGAGATTGGCACCAGCGAGATTTGCCCCCTGTAAATTAGCACGACGTAGATTTGCTCTGAACAGATTGGCATTCTGAAGATCCGCCCCAGAGAGATTGGTCTGATAGAGTTGGGCATCACTTAACTGAACTGCTTGAAGTTGAGCTTGCTGCAACTTGGCTTGACTTAGATTAGAGTAAGGCAGGTAAGTCTTGTTAAGATTGCTGCTAGTCAGGTCAATTGCTTGTATATCTGCTTCAAACAGGTCAGCTTCACTGATATCTACTCCACTAAAGTCTCGTCTACCCCTAGCGTATTGTTCAAGTAACTCCGATCCACCAATCTTTTTCATTGCGCTATAGATAGGTCAGCTTTTGCCGCCCAATACCAATTTATAAAATAATGTCAATGCGTATTTATGCTTAATTATTTTATAAAGGTATAACTTTGTAGCGCCTTACACAGTTAATTATAATTCTTTTTTAATATTTGTGAACATTTGCTACGTAAAAATAAAAATCCTTGACAATCTAAGTTTTTTTTGTTATGAAGTTTTTATTTTATCGGTAAAGGTAGGGAACAGGGAACAGGGAACAGGGAACAGTGATAAGATTTTGCAGGGAGTAGCTGCTGAGTGGTGATAGCTGACCGCTCAAGGTATCAAACAGAAAAAAGTGATGTTATCAGCAGGGAGAGCCACTGGGGAAACTGCCTAGTGGTCAAGGTCGGGAGCTATCCAGGAAGTATAAGTCTAGATTAGACCTCTTGCAAAAGTATTTTTCTGATAGTGTTTACGTAAATTCTTGTCCACTGTTCCCTGTTCCCTATTCCCTGTTCCCTATTCCCTGTTCCCGACAACTGCAAGAAGTCTATTGGTGTAAAGATATTAAGCAAAGCTTCCTGTTCTGTTGCAACTAAGATGTCACAACTGCCAGTATCAATCGCTCAGCACTACCACGAGCGCACCAAATATGCTCCAGAAACCATATCAGCCAAAAATAAGGGCTTAGACTGGGAGAAGCAGCCGATACCTTTCAAAGACTACAAAGTTGGGACTAACTTTGACCTAAAACCATACTTCTCACAAGACCGGGAGCAGTTTACCTCTGAACCGAGTAAGACTTGGTGGCGGCTGTCCCAGTTACTACTGTGTAGTTATGGTTTGACGGCTAGGCTGGAGACAATGGGACCACCACTTTATCTGAGGGCAGCTCCCTCTGCTGGTGGCTTATACCCAGCTGAAGTTTATTTGATTTCCCGTGGTACTCCCGTATTACCATCAGGACTGTACAACTATCAGTGTCTTACCCATTCTCTAGTTCATTTTTGGCAGAGTGACGTTTGGAGTACACTGCAAGAGGCTTGCTTCTGGCACCCAGTTTTGGAGAGTACGGAACTCGCTATTGTAACTACAGCGGTATTTTATCGCTCCGCCTGGCGCTATGAAGACCGGGCATACCGCAGAATTTTTCTAGACACTGGTCATCTGCTAGGTAATATTGAGTTAGCTGGGGCTTTGAGTGATTACCGACCTCACCTAATTGGTGGGTTTGCTGATGAAAAAGTTAATGAACTGCTTTATCTAGACCTGGAACAAGAAGGAGCGATCGCAGTAATTCCCCTGGCCGATCAGCTCAAAGTTGAACAAAACTTGCCCATCGCCCCAACTGTGTTAGCATCTCCTACTGAGGTTAATTACCCAGACATTCCAGATGGCGAATTATTGGGGTATTTGCACCGCGCTACGGAAATTAAGCAGGGTGGTGATTGGAAGGCTAAGGATAATAATTTAAAGAGTACAGAAATTGACCAGCAGTTAGAAGACAAGTACAATTTTCCGTTTTGTGATAAAGTTTCGACGGCTACAAAACCCATAGATTGGGGGGAGTTGACCAAGTCAGGTAATGCTCCGAAAGCATGTTTAGATACTATTCTAAAACGACGCTCTACCCGAGCTTATAGTGCAGCTAATCTGACCTTGGATGAGCTAAAAGCGCTTCTGGATTTTACATACCAACCTCAGCATTACATTGAAAAAGGGTTAGATGGAACACCGGATTATTTTGATTTAAGTTTAATCGAAACATTTATAGCAGTATCTGGAGTAAATGATCTAGAAGAAGGCTGCTATTATTACGCCCCTAAGGCTCAAGAATTGCGGCAAATTCGCTTTAAAAACTTCCGGCAGGAATTGCATTTTCTGTGTTTAGGGCAAGATTTGGGTCGAGATGCCAGAGCAGTGGTGTTCCACACGGCAGACTTACAAAAAGCAGTGGCTCGATTAGGCGATCGCGCTTACCGTTACTTGCACATGGATGCTGGTCATCTAGGACAGCGGCTGAATCTAGCAGCGATTTACTTGGGTTTAGGAGTAAGTGGTATTGGTGGCTTCTTTGATGACCAGGTAAATGAGGTTTTGGGTATTCCTGTTGATGAAGCGGTTGTTTATATTACGACTTTGGGGCGTCCTAGAATACGGCTTTGAGGTTTCGGGAGTCGGGAGTAGGGAGTAGGGAGTAGGGAGATGGGGAGGTGGGGAGATGGGGAGATGGGGAGAATGTCTGGTTTTGAAACAAAAGCCACACCCAAGCTATAACGGCTTGGGTGTGGCTTTTTAGGCGGCTATTTTATACAAAAACGGCGGCTATAAGGGAAAATCTTAACAAAAATGTAAACTTTGTTTTCGTTATGTTACATTAAATTTAAGACTTTCTTAAGCATTCGTACCTAGAGGACTAATCAACTACATGGCGGAACCAACCCATCTGGCTGAGCTTGAGCAGGGTATAAAACTCTGGAATCAATGGAGAGACAATCATCCCAAACTGATCCCTGACCTGATGGAGGTAGACCTGAGTGGGAAAAACCTCAATGGTTTCAATCTCTTTCAAGCGGAGCTAATGGGAGCTAACTTGAGTGGGTCATTGCTGATTTATACTGACCTGACTGAGGCTTGTGTAGTTGGGGCAATTTTTGATAAAGCTATTCTTCGTCACGCTTACTTGAATAGAGCCAAGCTTACCCGTACATCCTTTCAAAGAGCAGACCTGACTATGACATCTTTGGAAGAGGCTAACCTAATTAGGGTTAACTTTTCTCTGGCAGACCTTGAGGGAGCTAATTTGTATAGAACTAACCTGATTGCTGTGAATTTCACCAAAGCCAATCTGAGTAGGGTCAACTTCACTGAGGCGGTGATGACTGGGGCTAATCTTAATGAAGCTCAACTGATTGGTAGTAATTTTGATAAAGCTAATTTAACAGGAGCAGATCTGGTTAAGGCTAATCTGAAAGGGGCTAACCTTAGTCAAGCTAATCTTAGTTATACCAACCTCAGAGAAGCTAACCTTAGTGAAACCAACCTCAGAAAAGCGAATCTTACCGGAGCTGATTTAACTCATGCCAACCTTCGGGGGGCTAATCTGATTGAAGCGGAACTTGATGGGGTGATATTGAATACGAGTATTTAGTTATATAGGAAAGGGAGTAGGGAGTAGGGAGTAGGGAGTAGGGAGTAGGGAGTAGGGAGTAGGGAGTAGGGAGTAGGGAACAGGGAGATGGGGAGATGGGGAGATGGGGAGATGGGGAGATGGGGAGATGTTTATTAAGGGTAATTGTCATAACATGATCTAACAGCAGGGTAGGGTGGGGAGGATAAATGCCATTGACCTTGGCCTTTAGGCCACGCTACGCGAATGGTCACGCTACACGAACACTTCTGAGCTGATAGCTGATAACTGATAGCTGATAACTGATAACTGATAACTGATAGCTGATAACTGATAGCTGATAACTGATAGCTGATAGCTGATAGCTTACCCTTTAGTGCATAAGTGGTGCAGAAAAAATATTTCGATAGGCTTGTCGAGTCTTGATTAAGTCGGCTTTGATCAGAATATCCGCACTCACATTCTGCATAAATCGCTAATGATGAATTTTCAGCTGCCATGGTCTGATCTGCGCCATACCTCTGAATCTTCTGTGAAGAAAAAACACTGTAAGGGTTCAATAGGTCAATTTAAAAAAATCAGACAGGGTGCTTTAGGTAGTCTCTTTGTGACTTTGTTTTGGGCAATTACTGCACCAGTTTTTGCCGCTGAGTATCTCACTCTACGCTTGGGGCCATTTGAGCAATCTGTCGCTATCAAGGAATTAGAAAAGTTTGCTGAGACAGGGGAGTTATCACGAGCACTGCAACCCTATGGAGATATCCTCACGCCACAGATCCGGAAGATTTTGACCAATAGCCTCAAACTCAACCCTAAGACCACAGAAACCTTTATTAATGACCTTCTCCTCTCCAGCGATGGCGCACGGTTGTTGGAAAGACTAGGGTTAGCACTCCCTGATAGTAGTTTAGAGCAATTAAAAGCTGCGCTGTTGTTAGGAGCAAGGCAAGTCAATGGTTTAAGTGTGCTGAGTTTTTTACGGGCTTATCCAGGAGAAAATATCACTTTGGATGCTTCGTCTGCTGTTGGCATTGCCCTACAGCTCAATGCTTCCTACTGGAAGAGTTTAGCAGTTGGTCCAATTTTAGAGCAAGATTTGGCTGTTGCGGACGCTGCCACCTTTCGCCCTAAATTTGACCCTGCTAGTATTGGTCCTCAATTGGTTAAACAGCGTAAACTAAGACTAAGAGACCAACAACGGCAACGTACTATTATTGTAGATCTATACTGGGCTGATGATACTACTGGACCTTTGGTAGTTCTCTCCCACGGATTTGCTGCAGACCGCAAATTTCTGAGATATTTAGCACGCCATCTAGCGTCTCATGGTCTTACTGTTGCTTCCCTAGAGCATCCTGGCAGCAACTTTACCAGGATTAACAACTTGTCAGCACCAGGTAAACTTGGGGATTTGTTACCTCCGGGGGAGTTTATTGACCGCCCCAAAGATGTCAGCTTTCTCCTAGATGAGTTGGCTGACATCAATGAGAGATATTCTACCATGCTAGGTAAACTGAATACTCAACAAGTTACAATTATTGGTCATTCATTGGGGGGCTACACGGCTTTAGCGTTGGCTGGGGGAAAACTCGATTTAGAGGAACTGCGACGGTTTTGTAAAAATCGCTCTCCTGTGGGCAGATCCCCAGCAGATTGGTTCCAATGTGCAGCGGCTGATTTACCAGAAGACCAGGTTAATCTTACTGATCAGCGAGTGGTGCAAGCGATCGCATTAAATAGCGTAACGGGGCGTTTGTTTGGTACTAAGGGTTTGCGTCATGTTACTGTACCAACCTTAATGTTAACGGGTACCGAGGATGCCATTACACCAGCTCTAGACCATCAGTTACGGTCTTTTAATCAGTTGGGGGGTTCTAAGTATTTGATTAGCGCCATTGGTGGCACTCACCTCAGTGTGACTGACCCGAAAAATCTTAACGATGCGATCGCTAGAAGTACTTTAGTCAAAGAGGTGGTTGGGGACGATGCCCATAGCCTGCGGCAACTGGTCAAAGGTGTAAGTTTAGCGTTTATTAAGCAGCTAACTCCAGAAGCTCAACGCTATGAACCATTTTTAACCCCAGCCTACGCTCAATCTCTTTCGAGTCCCAAAATTTCCTTGCGTCTGAGTACAAAATTACCTGCTACCATGGCAACTTGGTTTCAAGTTATATCCGTGGGAAATCAGCAGGTTGCTATCAACTTTAATGAAGTTAATTCTGGGTCTATTAGCTCAAACAAATTCTATTTTTATCCTAACACTAAATTCATGACACCGAATACTTTTTGCATTGGACAGCTGAATCAATTGTTCAATAAACTTGTTAACAAGTACCGCGAAAAAGCAAGTCGTATCAGTTAACCAATAGCAGTTTTTAATTCAGTGAGGTACATTTTGGATTTTAGGGAGTAGGGAGTAGGGAGTAGGGAGTAGGGAGTAGGGAGTAGGGAGTAGGGAGTGGGTGGCTTGGGCGCGGGACCCGGGCGCGGGGAGTGTGAAATTCTTATTCCCTGTTACCTGTTCCCTTGTCCGAAGTTTCCGACAACTGCGGCGAAGTCTACTATTTTTTTTGCAATCTTCTTTTAAGTTTCCGTTTGGAGGAGGCTTGAAGGTAAATTAGTCATTAGTCAGAGAATGAAACGACCCTGCCTTAATAAGGGTGGTCAAAAATTTTACTCAGTAGGAAAAAAAACCGAGGATTTTTTTGTGTTATAATAAATTAGGATGGATTGGGTTTCTACTATGCATCTTCATAGATTAAATGCTATAAAATGCTATATAGATCACTGGAGCGTAATCGTAGGAGGGTAATCGGTGAGTGATTTAACGGGCTTGATCAAAATCTCAAGTCACCAGGACTCATTTGCCAGTGGGGATGTGGTGTTTGTTCACGGACTTGGAGGTGATGCTTCAAGCACGTGGCATCCCAAGGGAAAACGCAATGATGACAATTTTTGGCCAGTTTGGCTTGGAAAAGATCAGCTAGGCCTTAACATATGGTCTTTTGGCTATGATGCTCAAGCAACAAACTGGAAAAGCAACAGCAGTATGCCGCTTTTCGATCAAGCCAGTAATTTATTAGATTGGTTAGATATCCACGATATCGGTAAGCATCCATTAGTATTTATTACTCACAGTATGGGTGGCCTTTTAGTCAAAAAGATGCTTAGTAGTGCTAAGAATTTGGAGAAATATAAAGGTATTCTTGAGCAGACTAAAGGGATTGTATTTCTGGCTACTCCCCACACTGGGTCTCATCTAGCTAATTTAATTGATAATATTGGCGTTCTGGCACGAACCACCGTAAGTGTGGAGGAACTAAAAGCTCATCACCCTCAGTTACGGGAATTAAATGAGTGGTATAGACAAAACGCTCGGAGTTTAGGAATTGCCACAAAGGTCTATTATGAGACACTGCCTGTACAAGGGATTTTGGTTGTAGACCCAGATAGTGCTAACCCAGGCATTGAAGGAGTGAATCCGGTTGCGATGCCAGATGACCACATATCCATATGCAAACCAGAGTCTCAAAACAGTCAGGTCTATCTTGGTGTAAAGAAATTTATCGAGGAATGCCTAAAAAATTCTGTGGGGCTGGATAACAGCAATGGAACGAGGGAAAAAAAAAACAGAAGCATTTTAGAGATTTTAGAGAAACCTAAGGGATACTGGCAGGACAAACTTGCTTCTCTAGAGCAAGAGTATCATAGCACTACTAGTGCATCGTCTAAATTTGAGCTTAAAAAGCAAATTCAGGAATGTAGGACAGAACTTATAAGGATAGAAGAAAAGCTAACCCTTGCTAGAAATCCAGCTAGATATAAATTCTTAAAAAGCGTAAAGAGTGAAGTCGAACGCTTACTTGATCAACGCTTATATCAAGAAACACTAATTAACTTAAAAAAAGAGTCACGCCCAAAAAAAGTTAGAAGACCTAGAGACGATTATCACTATCAACAAAATGAGTTATTGCCTTCAGAGACAAGAATTATAGAATTTTTTGATAAGAAAGCCGTTTCTGGTAAGTTACTAATTCTCGGTGAGGCAGGTTCAGGCAAAACAGTGACTTTGTTAGAGCTGACAAAGTCACTAATTAGTCGCGCTGAACAGGATCCAAGCGAACCTATTCCAGTTATGTTATCTCTTTCATCTTGGAAAAACCAAAAAATTGAAGAATGGCTAGTGGCTGAATCTTGTTATCTATATCATGGTGTTTCTGAAATAGATGTTCGTAAATTGCTCGAGAAGCATCAATTACTTCCCTTACTTGATAATTTAGATGAGCTAAATAAAAATCAATTCAAATGTGTTGAGGCTATTAATAATTTTTTAACAAGTAATTATAAATCTAACTATCTAGTTGTATGTAGCCGTCTGACTGAATATGAAAGGTGTTTTACTCCGCTTCAACTTAATGGATGCGTTTGTTTAAAGCCTTTGCATGAAACCCAAATTCAATACTATTTTGAGTCTATAAAACGTGTAGATATTTGGCAGAGCATTCAAGTCGATGAGCAACTTATTAAACTAGCAAAAAACCCGCTTTTTTTACATATATTGACAGAAATATATACAAAGTCTTCGATAGAAGAATTAAAAAAAATTAAGGATAAAGAAAATCAGCACTGCTATTTATTTAATGATTATCTTGACTCGGCGTTGAAAGGTGTTTCAAGTCCAGATAAGAAGAAGCACTGGTTATCTTGGCTAGCACAAAGACTTGAAGAAAATCAAGAAGTAGATTTTTTGCTTGAAAAAATCCAATTTGATTGGCTGCAAACCCAAACACAGAAGAAACTGTATAAAATTATCGTTGCCTTGATAGTTGGAACAGTTAGTATGCCGATATTAATAATAGTTTTTACTAACCTTAATAATATTGTTGATATTGATAATTTTATGGCGATTAATGTTTTTGATAAAAATCCTAAATTTAGTCTAGCTGTAATAAGTATAATAATAAGTCTAATTTTTGGAAGTGTAATCAGTTTAATTTCTCCAAAAATCAATCCAGTTGAGACTCTAAAATTTCCTGATCAAGAGCTAATAAAAGCCCTAAAGTTTCCTTCTCTAAAAGAGAGATTTGTGGGAGGATTAATTAACAATATTAAAATCCATAATAATGAAACAATAAATTCGGCAATAGCAAGTTTGATAGATATTTCACTTATGACAGTAATTGGTATGTTGGCACCAATTACTGCTATATTTCGTGGGTTAATTCGTGGATTAAAAGGTCCTGAACTAAATATAAAAAGAAGAGACTTTCCTAACCAAGGTATTTATAAATCATTACTTAATGCTGTAATTTATGCAGCGACATGTGCTCTACTATCCAGCTTAGTAGGACTAGTATATTTCTGGATTGATGGCCAGCAAAGTATAAATCCAAACGACATTAATTTAATTTCATATTTGCTAATTTGGGGATTACTAGGATTGCTGGCTGGTGGACTATATCCTGGTCGAGCTGTTATTCAACATATTACTTTGCGGCTGATTCTATCTTGGAACAATTACATTCCCTGTAATTATGTTAAATTTCTTGAAGAATTTACCGAAAAAAAACTCCTTGAAAGAATCGGTGGCCGTTATCGCTTTATTCATCGTTTACTACAAGAATATTTGGCGAATTTTGCTAAATATGGGTGAATTAAAAGAAATATTTTTTATAAAACACGTTGCTTAAAGAAGTCCAAATATGGCTGAAAGTAGTAGAGAAGGTCGAGAGGGTGCATCTCAATGCATGAAATTAGGCAAAAATTCTAAGAAAATCTCCGCGCCCCCGCCCCGCGCCCCCGCCCCACACTTCCCTTTTTTTTTACAACTATGAGATGCACCCCTCGGGTAATTGGTAGTTGAGGACTCTAAAGTTTTGTAAACTCTGGCCAATATGGCAAGACTTTTCTATTAGCCATGGGAGAAGTTGATATTAATAATTAATAGAAATAAATTGGATATATCGCTATCATGGAAATCTTTGATATAGGTTTCGTCGAGAGGTTAGAAAGTGACAGCTTTGTCTCTGACAGTAGTGATCAGAAAATGCCTGATGTTGTCGGTGGTAAAAGTAGCAGGATTCGTTGGCCTCATAATCACGAACCGCAGCAGGAGCCTATGACAATTGTGAGCATACCCATAGAATTACCGTATTGTCCTCTTTACCTTTTTCCTGATGGCACTATCGGGCATAAGTGTTTTGATACTGATGATAGTCATTAGTCACTACACCCAGCCAACCGCATTTTTGATTTGATATACCGCCAACTCCCGGTCTATATGTTTCTTGGCTTTAAGAATCGGACTGTTAGGACTTTTGTACCAGCGCTGGGAGCGGAAACAAAAACCATTGGGCGTTATTGCCTCCCAACTATAGCGAGTGCGATCAATCAATAACCAAATTTCATAAGAGTGGTATGTCTGTTGGGGAAATTTAAGAATACCAATTTCTAGCAGAATGCTCATGCGCATCCGCGATCGCTCTATACGTTTGAGTAATTCCAGAAAACACAATGCTGCCCGTTTAGCCGCCTCATGAGTGGGGTAACGGTAGCGATCGCGGGGTTCAAATTTGAAGTCTCGACTACTAAGGCGGAAATGAAACTTGCCTGAAGCATCCTCGACATATATCACACTCCAAGGGGTTTTCGGGTACTTTACACAAAAACCTGGAGCTATTAATTTAACCGCAGTTGCCATCCTTATCCCTTTGCTAAACCGTTGCTGAGAGGATCTTAACCAAATTTTTATCGATCACCAACGGAAGGTTTCGGTCAATGAGCCTGACCGAAGGTCATTACCCATTACCGATTACCCATTATTCTCAATCATGCCACAATTGAGCCACGCCCTTTTATATCATGTCAGGATAATTACCCTTAATAAAAATCTCCCTATCTCCCCATCTCCCCACCTCCCCATCTCCCCACCTCCCCATCTCCCCATCTCCCCATTTCCCCACCTCCCCATCTCCCCACACCTCCCACCCTTTCCTTAATTATGGGTATTCAACCAGACTTGATATTAGGCGTGTGACAAGTCAATATCATCTTGGCCGTAGGCTTGCCAAGCCAAGTCTACTAAGCCATCAACAATAGCAGCAGCTACTACCGCAGAACCCTTACGACCATCAATCCGAATGTGGGGAATTAAAGAGTCCGTCAACCGAGATTTAGCCACATCCACCTCTACAAATCCCGCAGGTACCCCAATCACCAAGGCTGGTCGAATTTCCTCTGCTTCAATCAACTCCACCAATACTGTCAAAGCTGTCTGAGCTTGACCAATAACAAAAATTCCTTCTGGATAGCGTCTAGCTAAGGTTTGCATCCCCCAGGCTGCCTTAGTCTTTTCTTTTTGAGGACGAGTGAGGGTTTCCATGCTGCAATACACTGGATTAGCAAAGGTATCTTGAATGTGGGGAGTGATCCCTACTTGTACCATTGGCACATCCACTACAATTGTGCTACGAGCAGCTAGAGCTGCTGCTCCTGCTTGTAATGCCCGCTCAGAAAAATGAATCAGAGACTTATACTCAAAGTCGGCTGTGGCATAAATCACCCGCCGCACAATCTCGTATTCTGCTGGTGAAAAGACATGCTCGCCTATTTCACGGTCAATAATTGCCAGACTTTGGGCATCAGTTATATGCCATTCCATGAGGACTCTTCAGACAAACTGGTTGTGATTATTTTGACATTATTATGCTTGCTCTAGTGGTTTTCATATTAGGGAATAGGGAATAGGGAATAGGGAATAGGGAATAGGGAATAGGCAAGAGGCAAGCTAGCAATAGGCAATAGGCAAGCTAGCAATAGGCAAGCTAGCAACAGGCAACAGGGAAAACTGATCTGACTCCCCATCTCCCCATCTCCCCATCTCCCCATCTCCCACACTCCCCATCTCCCCATCTCCCCATCTCCCCATCTCCCACACTCCCCATCTCCCCATCTCCCCCACACTCCCCACACCTCCCACACTCCCGACTCCCGACTCCCGACTCCCTACTCCCTACTCCCTACTCCCTACTCCCTGTAACTAAAAATTAAGAATAATTGCAATTTGATTCAGATTCTCTTATATCCCTAATCGATATGTTTAGCTTGGCAAGAGGATTTGGCGAATTAGATACCAGGGAAAGAACACTTATCCCTAAGGATAGTCATTACCTCGGACTTCTGAGAAAATCTAAATCACGAGAGGTCTTAAGGCTGTTCGCGTAGCGTGGCCAAAGGCCAAGGCTGTTCGCGTAGCGTGGCCAAAGGCCAAGGCTGAAACTCTCTTGGTTGCTGAGTAACAAATCCATCAACTTGTTACATTTTTGATGATTGATGATTGATTTTTGATGCTTAATGCTTAATTTTTGATGATTGATGCTTGATGTTTGATACTTGATACTTGATACTTAATCTTTTAACAAGGGAGAATAGGATATGAAATTGGCTTACTGGATGTATGCAGGTCCTGCCCACATTGGCACACTGCGCGTTGCGAGTTCTTTTAAGAATGTCCATGCTATTATGCATGCCCCCCTAGGGGATGACTACTTCAACGTGATGCGCTCCATGCTAGAGCGAGAGCGGGACTACACTCCGGTAACTGCTAGTATTGTTGACCGGAACGTGCTAGCACGGGGTTCTCAGGAAAAAGTAGTGGACAACATCACCCGCAAGGATCAGGAGGTAAACCCTGATCTGATTGTGCTAACTCCCACCTGCACCTCCAGTATCCTACAAGAAGACCTGGAGAATTTCGTAAACCGGGCTCAGATGGATGCTAAGGCTGATGTGATGTTGGCAGATGTGAACCACTACCGGGTCAATGAATTACAAGCGGCTGACCGCACCCTAGATCAAATTGTTCAGTTCTACCTCAACAAAGCCCGCAAGAAGGGTGAGCTCCCAGAGGGCAAAACCGCAAAGCCCTCGGTGAACATAATTGGTATTTCTACCCTTGGCTTCCACAATCAACACGATTGTACTGAACTGAAGCGGCTGATGGCTGATTTGGGCATTGAAGTTAACGAAGTCCTCCCAGAGGGAGCGTCTGTCCACAATCTGAAAAATTTACCTCGGGCTTGGTTTAACCTGTTGCCTTATCGGGAAATTGGCTTGATGAGTGCCCGTTACCTGGAAGAAGAGTTCTCGATGCCCTATGTCGATATTGCTCCTCTGGGTGTGGTGGAAACTGCCCGTTGTATCCGTAAGATTCAGGAAATCCTTAATGGTCAAGGTGCTAATGTCGATTACGAAGAGTACATCGACAACCAAACCCTGTACGTTTCTCAAGCTGCCTGGTTCTCTCGCTCCATCGACTGCCAGAACTTGACCGGTAAGAAGGCTGTGGTTTTCGGAGATAATACCCACGCTGCCGCTATGACCAAGATTCTGGCACGGGAGATGGGTATTCATGTGGTGCTGGCTGGGACTTACTGCAAGTATGATGCGGATTGGTTCAAGGAGCAGGTGAGCGAATACTGTGATGAGATCCTGATCAGTGATGATAATGGTGCGATTGGGGATGCGATCGCACGAATTGAACCTGCTGCAATTTTCGGTACCCAAATGGAACGGCACGTTGGTAAGCGCTTGAATATTCCTTGTGGTGTGATTGCTGCTCCCATTCATATCCAAAACTTCCCCATCGGTTATCGTCCCTTCATGGGTTACGAAGGTACTAACCAAATTGCTGATTTGGTCTACAATTCCTTCACCTTGGGTATGGAAGACCACTTGTTGGAAATCTTTGGTGGTCATGATACCAAGGAAGTTATTACCAAGGGGATCTCTGCTGATTCTGACCTGAACTGGAGTAAGGACGCTAAAGCAGAACTGAATAAGGTGCCTGGTTTTGTTCGGGGTAAAGTAAAGCGCAATACTGAGAAGTTTGCTCGTGAGCGTGGCTTTAGTGAAATCACTCTTGAAGTGATGTATGCCGCTAAGGAAGCTGTAGGGGCTTGAGCTTAATACAGATTTAACCTGAATCAGGGGAGGTGGGGAGATAGGGAGATAGGGAGATGGGGAGATGGGGAGATAGGGAGATGGGGAGATGGGGAGATGGGGAATCAGATCAGTTTTCCCGATTCCCAATTCCCGATTCCCGATTCCCGACTCCCGACTCCCGATTCCCGATTCCCGATTCCCGATTCCCGACTCCCAATTCCCAATTCCCGATTCCCGATTCCCGATTCCCGATTCCCGATTCCCGACTCCCGATTCTTTGTACCTTTTTCAAAGTCTGTGACTCTATCGACGAAGATTGCTGTGATTGCTCCGAAAAAATTTAATTATTATTTACAAAAAATCTGAATAGCTAGACCCGCCTATGGCTTCTGGTGGGTATGGATGATTTTGCCCAGCCATGGTCTATGGTGAGCAACGTTAACGGGTGGATCTCATTAAAGCTGTTTGAGCCGCTGGTGCGTTACGGGACGGGCTGTCCCAACAAGGCGTGAAGAGGCAGAAAATGAGGGCGAGCCCGTCCCTAACGCACCCTACGCAACATTTACAACAGTAGTACCCCCGCTTCATTCACCCTGGTGATTTAATAGTTTTGTTTATTGTAATAGTTTTTAATAAAGTTATTTAGAAAAATAGTTATTTAAATATTAAATTTAATAAATAAGATTTAAATTGCTTGAGATAATTGCTTAAACTCAAAAAAATCGATTTAAGCTAATTTAAAGGCTAGATCGATCAAAAAAACCCTGTATTTTCTAGTGCAGTTGGTGAATAATGCAATAAGCGCCGAAGCGATGCAGAGGTGCGACCCGTGGCGAATTTAATTCGCCAACGGAAAGCGCACCTAAGCGGTCTTGGGGGTTTCCCCCATGAGCGACTGCATCAAGACAAGCCAAGCAATCTATCGCTGGCTTTAGGGTCCCTCGCTTAACTAGTGCCTGAGATAAATCAAGCAAGCATAATTTTGGCAATTATGCTTTCGGCTGGCTTAGGGGCAAAGACAAAAGAAGAATTTTTATCTGAAACAGGAGATAACTAAAGGTGAAACTTTCAGTTTATGGAAAAGGTGGTATCGGTAAGTCCACAACTAGCTGTAATATCTCAGTTGCCCTAGCTAAGCGGGGTCGAAAGGTGCTGCAAATTGGCTGTGACCCGAAGCATGACAGCACATTCACTCTGACTGGTTTTCTGATCCCTACGATTATTGATACCCTTCAGGAAAAGGATTACCACTACGAAGATGTCTGGCCTGAAGATGTGATTTACAAAGGTTATGGTGGTGTTCATTGCGTAGAAGCTGGTGGTCCCCCGGCTGGTGCTGGTTGCGGTGGCTATGTAGTTGGTGAAACGGTTAAGCTGCTCAAGGAACTGAATGCTTTTGATGAGTACGATGTGATTCTGTTTGACGTTCTGGGTGATGTCGTCTGTGGTGGTTTTGCTGCTCCCCTCAACTATTCCAACTATTGCATGATTGTCACGGATAACGGTTTTGATGCCTTGTTCGCTGCTAACCGGATTGCTGCTTCTGTTCGTGAAAAAGCTCGCACTCACCCGCTGCGTCTGGCTGGTCTGATTGGCAACCGCACCTCTAAGCGCGACTTAATCGATAAGTATGTGGAAGCTGTGCCCATGCCAGTGCTGGAAATTCTGCCACTAATTGAAGACATTCGTGTCTCTCGGGTTAAGGGCAAAACGATTTTTGAAATGGCAGAAACTGACCCTAGCCTGGAACCTGTTTGCCAATACTATCTCAACATTGCTGACCAAATTCTGGCACAGCCTGAGGGGGTTGTACCTCAAGATGCACCAGACCGGGAGTTGTTCTCTTTGCTGTCTGACTTCTACCTAAATCCTCAAACCCCAGCAGTGACTGAGGAAGAAGAATTAGACCTGATGATGGTGTAAGCAAAGGTTAGGAGGTTAGGAGGTTGAAAGTTAGGAGGTTGAAGGTTGAAGGTTGAAAGAAAGGTTGAAAGTTATTTGGTTGAAGGTTAGGAAGTTGAAGGTTAGGAGGTTGAAGGTTGAAGGTTGAAAGAAAGGTTGAAGGTTGGAAGTTAGCAGGCGTAGGGTGCGTTAGGGACGGGCTCGCCCTCATTTTATCGGTAGCCAGTGTTGAGACAGTCCGTCCCGTAACGCACCACCGGGTCAAACAGCTTTAATGAGATGCACCCGGTTGAAAGTTATAAGAGTCAACAGCAAACCTGAAAACCTTCAACCTTAAACCTTAAAACCTTCAACCCTTAAAACCTTAAACCTTTAAACCCTTAAAACCTTAAACCCTGAAAACTTTAGAGAGAAACCAGGAGAGGAGAATTTTAAATGACTGTTGCTCAAACCCCTCAAGCCCTAGATTTTGAGTGCGAAACTGGGAATTACCATACCTTTTGCCCAATTAGCTGCGTGGCATGGCTTTACCAAAAGATTGAAGATAGCTTCTTTTTGGTGATTGGTACTAAGACTTGTGGCTATTTCCTCCAAAATGCGATGGGGGTGATGATTTTTGCTGAGCCACGCTATGCCATGGCGGAGTTGGAAGAAGGGGATATTTCGGCTAAGCTCAATGATTACGAGGAACTGAAGCGGTTGTGTTTGCAGATTAAACGCGATCGCAATCCTAGTGTGATTGTCTGGATTGGTACCTGCACTACGGAAATTATCAAGATGGATTTGGAAGGCTTGGCTCCCAAGCTGGAATCTGAGATTGGGATTCCGATTGTGGTGGCTCGTGCTAATGGCTTAGACTATGCTTTCACCCAGGGTGAAGATACTGTGTTGGCGGCTATGGCTCACAAGTGCCCGAAGGAAGCACCCCAGGTGGAAGAGGAGAAACAAGAACGGAATGCGATCGCAAAACTCCTCAACTTTGGACGCCAGAAAGAAGAGGTGGCTGCGGAAGAGTCAGACTATGCGGATCATCCACCCCTAGTGTTGTTTGGCTCCCTACCTGACCCGGTTGTGACTAACCTCACCCTAGAGTTGAAGAAGCAGGGGATTAAGGTGTCTGGTTGGTTGCCTGCTAAGCGTTACACGGAATTGCCAGTAATTGAAGAAGGTTACTATGTTGCTGGGGTGAATCCCTTCCTCAGCCGCACCGCTACTACTCTGATGCGCCGCCGCAAGTGTAAGTTAATTGGCGCACCTTTCCCCATTGGTCCGGATGGCACTCGGGCTTGGATAGAGAAAATGTGTTCTGTGTTTGGTATTGAACCAAAAGGCTTGGCAGAACGGGAAGCTAAAATTTGGGAAAGCTTGGAGGATTATATCCAGCTGTTGCGTGGTAAGTCAGTATTTTTCATGGGGGATAACTTGCTGGAAGTTTCCTTAGCTCGTTTCCTCGTTCGTTGCGGGATGACTTGCCATGAAATCGGTATCCCTTACATGGATAAGCGTTATCAGAAAGCTGAGTTAGCTCTGTTAGAACAGACTTGCCACGAAATGGGTGTACCAACTCCTAAGATTATCGAGAAGCCAGACAATTATAACCAGATTCAGCGGATTTATGAGTTGGAGCCGGATTTGGTAATTACCGGTATGGCTCATGCTAATCCTTTGGAAGCACGGGGAATTAATACTAAGTGGTCCGTTGAGTTTACCTTTGCTCAAATGCACGGCTTTACTAATGCCCGAGACATTCTGGAATTGGCAACTCGTCCGTTACGTCGTAATAACAGTCTCAAGGATTTGGGTTGGGATAAGTTAGTCAAAGAAGAGGCTAAAGTTTAGCGCTTCTTAGTGGAGTAGGGAAGTCAGAAGAGGGATCCCCCCTAACCCCCCTTAATAAGGGGGGAATTTTATAAGGGGGGCATCTTGCTGTGGAACGGGCCTCTGGCCTGTTTCCTGCCCACTCCACTCATATTCATTCTCCCCCTCTCATTCCCTGTTCCCGTCTTGATGCAGTCGCTCATGGGGGAAACCCCCGCGTGAAGGTAATGGTGCGCTTACAGTCGTCGAATTAAATTCGCCACGGGTCGCACCTGAGGCATCGCTAAAAATCATCATTGTCAGCCATGCTTTGCGCGAGTGGGGGAAACCCCCGTGAGGCCACTGCATCGCTTGTCTGTACCCCCATCTCCCCATCTCCCCATCTCCCCACCTCCCCATCTCCCCATCTCCCCATCTCCCCATCTCCCCATCTCCCCATCTCCCCATCTCCCCATCTCCC
>NZ_JAAHHU010000650.1:0-2524 GCF_010672095.1 Moorena sp. SIO3I6
GCTCCAAAGGAGCATTGTTTGGCCTGTCCTAAGAATCCCTTAAGGTAGCTTGAGTCCACGCAGCGGCTAGCTACCATCACACATAGTCACTTACAAAATTAATTAATTAATGGTTGGGGAAACAGGATTTTTCCCGACTCCACTACTCCCGACTCCCGATTCCCGACTCCCGACTCCCTCACAAGTTTGTTACAAAAATTTTCCAAATATGTTATAATATAAGATTATTTGTGCTATAATGAAATTACCGTGGGCGCTAAAGCGATGCAGCGCGGTCTTGGGGGAAACCCCCATGAGCGACTGCATCAAGAAACGTTCCACGGTAAGAGCCAGCCTCAAGAAGTTCACAGGAAAGGCTGGCTCTCGTCCCCCAGTTAAGGAGATAACTTATTATTATGACGTACTCTCAACGCCTATATCCATGGGCCGTGGTTAGGTTATTGCCCAAGATGCAACGAGTACTTGTTGGTCGTTTCCGCAATCGCTCGGATGCGGAAGGTCACATGGAGGCTCTGAAGCGGCTAATGCCTGATGGGAAATTTATCATTGTATTTGATATTGGCCAGGAGATAGAGGAAGGATCTGAGGAGAATAGGGAGTAGGGAGTAATTAGCTTTCAGCTTTCAGTTATCAGTGATCAGTTATCAGCTTATGGGTTAGGTCACAGGCTGGAAGCCTGTTCCACCCTACTTGAGGGGTTAGGTCACAGGCTGGAAGCCTGTGCCACAGCTGACCACTGACCGCTGACCACTGACCGCTCATTTACTACTCACAATAGTCTCCCAATTCTGAATCACTTGCTGCAAAGCTTCCGGGAGCTGGTTATGACCAATATCGGCATAACGTGTGGTACCAGCATTGCTGCTCAGAGTAACACTGATGTAATCAGCAGCACCAATAGGAGCAGGGTAACTGAGCTGATCAAACTGACCAAAGTCTACGTCTTTGTTGAGAAACTCTTCAAAGCCTTTGACATCTTGACGGGAAATGCGAGCAATCTCGGTGGGAGTGCTATTGCCATTTATCCTTATGTACTGCTGAATCACTTGTCCATTGTTGAGCAGACGGGTTTCAACGGTTTGACCAAAGAAACCACCGCTTGCGATCGCACGAAATACGGTATTCTTCTCTAGGGCTGGTGGTAATTCACTGCTGGGAATCGGTACTGCTGCCAGTAGGTCTTGATTGTCTACTGATTCAACCTGAGCGGTTGCGGTAGAGTTACCTGATGGTAAGAACTTACTTTGACCAGCTTGGCTAGTGACTGCACTAAAGGATAAAATTCCGGTTAATGCACAGGCAGCAATAATATAAGAGGATGGGGTGATTGCACGCAAGTTTTTCATCTGATTCCCTTGATTAGTTGAAGGTGTACCGATAGGCCAAGGTAGAGAAGTTAGCAGCAGTATCAAGACCAATTGCCAGTGTTTGCCTCTTTAGTTAGGACTATTGACTTGTGGGAGATTTGTTTTGTTTCGTGGTAACTACCGCACTAACGGTAGGGAAATCACCCCGTAAGCATTCAGACTTTCCCCCGTAACCCTTCCAATTGCTCCCGCACTGATAACGGTTGATATCCCAAACTAAATGCTAATGAACTATCCAATGACGTATCGGGAGATCTAGGAGCAGCCATCGGTACATCCTTTTGTAGACAGCGTCCTAAATTATCTTGGGAAAGCTCAAATACCTCAGCCATCAGGCAACCAAAGTCATAGCGAGAGATCCGTTCTTTTCCGCCCAGATTAACTAGACCTTGGACTTTCTCTAGCGCTAGTAAAAGTCCCTTGGCTGCTGTGGTGCCACTGACAGGGGTTCTAATTTCATCGGTAAATAAGCTCAATGGTCGCCCTTCTCTCAGGATTTTGAGGAAGGGTTGGATAAAGCTACTGGCAGTAGGGGGAGTGATGCCAAACATTAAGGGCATGCGGCAAATCGCGACTTTAGGATAATGCGATCGCATCCCTTCTTCTGCCATCACTTTTTGCTCACCGTAATAGCTGATGGGCGATACCGGATCAGTTTCTAGATAAGGAGGATTTAAACCATCGAAGACCAAGTCAGTAGAGGTAAACACGCAAGGGATATCATAATCTGCACTTAGTCGAGCAATATTGATAGAAGCTGTAACATTAATCGAGTATGATTCCTCTCGATGGGTCTGACAAAAATTAGGTTTAGATTGAGCTGCGGTATGAATTACTCCTGCTGGCTGAATCTCAGCAAACAGATGCTTCATGTCTTGGAATTCCCTCAAGTCAGCCTTTACTAGGCTTATTCCCGGAATATCTATTTTCTGGGTAAAATACGTTCCATAAATATCCCATTTTTCTTTAGCGAGCTGGCAAAGGTTCCATCCAAGGAAACCGCTAGCTCCTGTCACTAAGAGTTTTTTTCTCATCAAAATTTAGAGTTAGTAAGGGGGGAAAACAGATATCCTTGTTACTGTTCTATCTTTTGATTTCCTTAAGTGCCCATTAAATAAGCTGACAGCAGTCAGCGGTCAGCAGTCAGCTTAGATGGG
>NZ_JAAHHU010000651.1:0-2522 GCF_010672095.1 Moorena sp. SIO3I6
TGGAATTTAATGCTGGTGTTGGTCAGGCATTGGGGATTGCTGCCATTACTGCCCTTCTTTCTGGCAGGAATCTAAGTAATGTATCCAACTCTGAGGTCAGAAAAGTACTTTTAAGCACGAAGCAACTCCCTCGGGTTTATGGATATGCTAATAATCAGGAAGCTAGGAAATTGAAGAATTTCGAGTCTTTATTAGTCTTAGTTTGAGCTCTGAGCCAAGGCCAAAGGCCACGCTACTTGAGGTGCTATCAGCCTTGGCCTTGGCCTTTGGGCCACGCTACGCGAATGGCCACGCTACTTGAGGTGCTATCAATATTTAGCGATCAGAAAATCAGCTATCAGCTCATGTAATCCAAAGCCTATTCGATAAACAGAGTAAGCACTAGTGATATCGAGTCTGGTTAACTAATGTTTAATAAACTATTAATAAACTATAGGGATTGCCAATCCCTGATTTGAAAACCTCCAGGAATTGGAGGTTCTTCTATTTGAGCGCTGCTAAATGTTGTTGAACAACCCTGAAATGATTGAGGCGATCGCTTGTTATCCTTGATGGCCACCCACAGTTGAATCCACAGTTTAATCAAAACTAATTAACCGGAATCGATATTTTTGTACTATCCTAGTGAGGTACAATAAAAACTGTTTTCATTACTTCTTCTTAATGATTAATTTGTACCTCACCTAATTGAGAACCGCAAGATTAGCTGTCCACTATATGGTAGAGTAGATTGTGTCTACTATCGGGTAGAGTAGTTTTCATGGCTCCACTATCTGGTAGAGTAGATTGTGTCCACTATCGGGTAGAGTAGTTTTCATGGCTCCACTCAACAAAGATGATCTAGCTCAAATAAACTGGGGCTACTTCCAATCTCTCCTTCCCGAGAGATTCGTGGCAGTGGCTGCTAATCTTCATCAGTTGGCTGTTGAGCCATGGCAAAGATGGGAACAGAACTCGACAAATAGCTATCCAGCTCCGTGCTCAGATAATCCTAACAACAAAGCCGTTTTACAACAGAAACAACAGAGCACTCACACCAAAGTCGAAATTGGATCAGAACCCTACAGCCAGAAAAGTGTTAGCTGACTAAGGTGTTGATTGAGAAGAGCATGATAGTCTGATTAAGTCAAGTTTATCCTTTGTAATTACTCTATACCTGTAAAGAGCGAGAAAAAAGTTTGGTATTAAGATTATGCTTAGCGTTGGTTTTGAATTTGATCCTGCTATTAATCCAGGTTTTTCTAATTTCTGCGAGTACTTCAGATATTCTAAAGATTTCAGACCGTTAGTGAAGCAAATCGGAGAAAGCTCACAACTACAACAGATTGAGGCGTGGGATATTAAGCCAGCTTCGGATCTCCAACAGGATCTCAAGCAACTCAATGAATATATTCTGGAATATTCCCTATCACCAATTGAATTAGCTCAAACAGTCGGTCATCAGCCCCAAAAGCTTATCAACTTGGCTTATCAAGTTTTACACCGGCAAATACCAGTCGAAATTGATGATGTGCTTGTGCTTCCGGGCAGCTCAATGATTGCGATATATTATGTATTGAGTATTGCCTTTCAAAACCATTATCAAAAGTTCCATGATGGAATCTTTGGTTCAATTCCCGATCAGGTTAACGATACTCAAAATCAAAAAAAGCTTTTATATAAAAAGCCTTGTGTTATCGGAGTTGAAGGGTCTTTCAAGTGTGGCGGTTCATTTCCATATTTGCTCGGCGGTGAATTAGTTTATGCTCAATCGAGTGGTGACAAATTCACCGTAACGGCAAGTTCGATTAAAGAAGCCTTTGATTCTGCCCAAAAAAGCGATCGAGTACCTGTCGCTTTTATCTGGGAGGAACCTACTGCCCTAGGATTTATCTTGCGAAATGAGGCTCTTGCTGAAATTGCTGAACTGATCAAGGAATACCTAGCTAAGTATCCTGACATGGTGATCTTAATCGATGCCTATAATGGTGGATTATTCAGGGAAGATAAAATTCCTTCTCTCTATGCAGATCCTCTTATTCGGAAGAATGCTATCTATACAACTAGCATGAGGAAGAAAATTCCCGCTGCAAATTGGGGACTAATTACCCCGATTGCTTGTGGTAACAAAACATTGAAAGAAAAGCTATCACTCTTTTTCGGCTCAAATAGCTTCTATACGGTTTCTCAATTCTCGAAATTGGAAACTCTTGTTGCGTCAAATATCATGGAAAAGTTCCTTAATCAAGGTGGTTCCGTAGAGTACCAGTTTGAAAACTTTGATTATGCGACTAGAAAAATTGCACAGATTAATCACGAATTAGGAGTAGAACTGATTAGTCCCTATGCTAACCCAGAAGCTGGTATTAACTATTTTATCCAGTTTGATGATTCTTTTCTTTCCGAGAAATCTTGTCGAGATGCTCAACACCTTTGCCAGACATTAACTTTGATAACTGGTTTGCACTGCAGTATTCCATCTGCTATGGGAATCCCCGGTTTTGGGGTACGGATTAACCTGATGCGTGGTCAACAAGCCCTGA
>NZ_JAAHHU010000652.1:0-2522 GCF_010672095.1 Moorena sp. SIO3I6
GCAGAAGTTCCTCCCACACGCTGAGAACGCCAGTGACGCTCAGTAGTTTATGGAAGCTATCTGAGTCCAACCTAGCATAAGAATCCCCAGCTAGAATTTTTAATTTAGCTGGGGTGCGTTCAAACCTTAGAATCAAGCCAACTATGGGGATGTGGCAGCGTAGTGCACCTGTTACAAACTTTACTCAAAACCTCTAGCATTCCCGAACTGTGGCTAGTAACCCGTGGTTCCCAGTCAGTATTATCCAACAAAGAAAATCACATAACAGGACTAGCAGCCTCACCCTTGTGGGGACTAGGTCGAGTAGTGTCCCTAGAACATCCCCAATTATGGGGAGGACTAATAGATCTAGACCCACAAGCTCCAGCAGCAGACGAGACAGAAATGTTATGGGAATTATTAGCTAACCAACAAGAAGAAGATCATCTAGCCTTACGGGGTGAAAAGATCTATGTAGCTCGTCTAGTTAACAAAGATACTCCAGAATTTTCTCAACCCCTATCCTTATCATCAGATGGTAGTTACCTAATAACTGGAGGGTTAGGAGCTTTAGGATTACATACTGCCCAATGGTTGGTGAAAAAAGGAGCGAAAAACATTGTTTTAACTGGACGTCGCCCTCCAACAGAAAAAGTTACTGAATCTATAAAACAAATAGAAGAAACAGGATGCCAAGTGAGCGTGTTGTTAGGGGATGTTTCTGTTGAAGCAGATATAGCCAAAATTCTGGAACAAATTCAGACATCAATGCCTACACTTAAAGGCATAATTCATGCAGCCGGAGTGACAGGAGAAATTCAACTGCTTCAGGAGTTAGAACTTTCTAAACTCGAAGCCATACTGCGTCCCAAAGTAGTAGGAGGATGGTTGCTACATCAACTAACTCAGAAGCTAGAGCTAGACTTTTTTGTGAATTTCTCCTCCATTGCATCAGTATGGGGTTCAAAAGGTCAAGCTCACTATGCAGCAGCTAACCATTTTCTGGATGGATTAACTTATTATCGCCGCTCTCTGGGAACACCAAGTTATAGCATAAATTGGGGGCCTTGGTCAGGAGGAGGTATGGCAACGGGAGAGGCCATGAATTGGTTAAATCAAACGGGGGTTAAACCACTGGAGTCAGAAAAAGCAATAGCTGCTTTGAATAAAGTATTGGTAAGCAATAGCCCTCAGACAGTGGTAGCAGATATAAATTGGAGGTTATTTAAGGAACTCTATGAACTGGGAGGTAAACGGTCATTTCTAGAGGAAATTTCAGTATACTCAGAGGCAAGAGATGGAGAACGCACTGAAGAAGAAGATAAAGGGGAACAGAATAGTTTACGACAACGATTGGAGGCTGTAACCGAAACTCAGAGAAGGGAGTTGTTGCGACAAATACTACAAGAGGAAGTTGCCCAGGTCTTGGGTTTATCCATCACAAACAGACCAAATCCAGAGGTGGGATTTTTTGAGATGGGAATGGACTCTCTGATGACGGTAGAGTTACAGAAGAGACTGAGCAAACTTTTAGGAGTGAATTTATCTTCAACCTTGACCTTTGATTTGTCCAACATTGAACAGTTGGAGAAATATATAATCGATCAGCACCTTGTCACAGTTGGCCTTTTTGAGCCTGAGACTGATAAAGATGAACAAAAAGGCGATTTTCTGGAAACTAACCTTCTAGAAGAGATTGAGCAATCATCCGATCGAGAACTTGAAGGCTCAATTGATAAAATCTTGGAATCTATAATTAATTGAACAAAGTTATGTCAGATAAATTAACTCAAAAAGAGCAAATATTGACCGAAAAAGAGAAGATTAAGAAACTGTCTCCTTTACAACGAGCTACATTAGCTCTAAAGAAACTAGAGACTAAGCTCAATAATACTTTGCACGAACCCATAGCAATTATTGGCATGAGTTGTCGGTTTCCTGGAGGTGCCTGTGATCCAGAAAAGTTTTGGCAGTTGTTGGAAGGGGGCATCAGTGCGAGATCGGAAATCCCACGAGAGCGATGGGACATTGAAGCCTACTACAACCCGGATCCAGATGCTCCGGGTAAGATACTCACCCGTTACGGGCACTTTGTTGACCATGTTGACCATTTTGATCCTGACTTTTTCAGGGTTTCCCGCCGTGAAGCAGTAGCAATAGACCCCCAATACCGCCTACTGTTAGAAGTCAGTTGGGAAGCATTAGAGAAAGCAGGGCAAGTGTTAGAGCGCCTCGATGAAGCATCAGTGGGGGTGTTTGTCGGTAATGATGGTCATGACTACGAACAATTGCTCCAGCAGCACTTGCAGCAGAACCCAGAGAGTCCATTAGCTATCTATGCCGGAACTGGTAGTGTTTTATCTAGTGCCGCAGGTCGTTTGGCTTACAGTTTTGGGTTCACTGGACCAACAGTAACAATTGACACTGCTTGCTCCTCATCCCTAGTAGCGATTCATCAGGCCAGTAATAGTTTGCGACTGGGAGAGTGTCAGATGGCTCTGGCGGGAGGAGTGAAATTACATTTGACCCCATCCTCCTATATT
>NZ_JAAHHU010000653.1:0-2521 GCF_010672095.1 Moorena sp. SIO3I6
TATGACCAGAGATGAGTTAGAAAAAGGTCTAGTTGATTGTTGTGATTCTTTGACTAAAGAACAAATAACAAAATTGTTTTCTTATTGCTGCTATTGTAACTAATATAAGCGCAAACCGCTATAATCTCTACATTGGGATACTGGGCACAATTTTGTCGCGCTAGCTTACAAGCAGACTCACTGGGTTCTATACAGACCATTCTAAAGCCTAATTCTCCAAACGCTGTAGTTACAGTTCCCGGTCCACATCCTATTTCCAAAATTGTGGCATCATCTGGGAGTTTGGCTAACTCTACAGCCCGATCAACTATCGTTTGAGGATAGGTTGGTCTGGTTCTGTTGTAGGCATCTGCTACTGAATTAAACCAGGTCTGGTTTTGTTGTGACGTTCTGATATCTGCTACTAGCTTGAACCAGTTTCCGTCTTGTGACAAATCTTGCATAAATGGTTGCTTATTAATGATTGGTTGTTGTCAGGTAAGCGGAAAGATCACAATAATTTGACCCAGGTACTTGATTCTACGGCCTAGGTTCCTCTGTTGTTGCCACTATCCCTCCAAATACTGCCATACCATAATACTTCCAAGGCACTGCCACCGAGGCAAATCCAGCAGTTGTCAGCATTTGTAAATGGGCATAAGTGGTGGTAAAGCGATCAGGACCAGAATAACCCTCAGAGATACTCGTTCCGAACTTAGCGCGAACTTCTGCTAGGGTCGTTCCCTGACTTTGCGCCCAATCCTCTCGCCTTTCCTGGTAAACTTGCTTGAGGGCTGGTGATTCTGGCAAAACCCGGTCAGCATTCCAAAACACGCCCCCTGGGTTGAGACTTTTCCGAATTCGCTGAAATAACTTCAGCTTCATCTCATCGGTAAGATGATGGATGGCAAAAGAGGAAACACAGACATCAAATTGTTCTGGTAATGATAAGTTGTCATTCGCCCAGTCACCAAAATCTCCCTCGTACGCTTTCCATCTATTGCTATATCCAGCCTCCTCAATTTTTGCACGGGCAAAGGCCAGCATTCGGGGGGAATAATCTAGCGCAATGACTTCGGCATTCCGACAGCGATCAAGGATTTTAAAACTCGTTTCGCCAGTACCGCAACCTAGATCCAGAATTCGCTGGGCAGAAGGAGGAGTACAACGGGCTAAAACATCCAGAATTTCCTCATAGCGAGGCATTAGCTGGCGAATACCACTATCGAAGTTGGCAGTATCTGCAAAAACTTCTCCTTGAAAAATCTCTTTCATCAAATTAATGTTGGTATCTATGACTACTAATATAGGGATTTGTAGAGCAATAAAGTATACAAGCAGTGTTTAATTTAATGTAAGGAACCTCAATACCCAACATTATCACTCTCGGGCATAAAATAGCAGAAAATTAAGCAAGGGGCAACGATCTATGATCGCCGAGTCATAGCCATTACCCCGTTGACCGTAAGTTCGGGTAGAATGCCTAAGCTTGGTAGAATGTCTTCTCCTGAACAGACTATGGGTAGGTCATCTCCCTGCCAGACCCAAATCTGCTGACGAGCGAAATCGATTAACCAGGCTAATTGTGTTCCATTACTGAGGCAATGAAGAATTTTGTTTTGCAAGTTTAAAGTGCTTTGGTCAGGGGAACGAATTTCAATCAGCCAATCGGGTGCTCCATCAAGGGGTCCGTCCTGATCGGGAAGATGATCCCAGGCAACGATAGCAATATCTGGTACTGGCGAGTAGGGAGGTATGATGCAGCGTAGCTCCTGTACCGCTTCAAATCGATTGGTTCGATCATTGATGTAATTAACCAGATTGCGTTGTAGGCGGGAGTGAAAGAGGGTTGGCATTGGTTTTTGGACTGCTCGCCCATCAATTAATTCCCATGCCGGAGAAGCCTCAATATTGGGTTGAGTGAGAAATTCTCGGAGGGCAATCCTTGGAATCGACTGGGTCATAGCTGCTTACAAAATTTCACCAGCTTAGTTTACACCAACCATAGTAGAGCCCAAATCTCCCCCAGGGTTGCGCAAGAGAAGCATGCTTCCCTTGCCTGATCACCGAGTAACCCTTTATAAATTAGCTTGCCTAACAGTCTTTCTCATCCGCTTAAAGTTCCACAGACCAAACATTAACCAGAAGGCTAGTAATCCTGTTGTTAGCAGTAACACTACCGAAGGGCCAAATTGCACAATCAGTGCTGGTGCAGCAGCAGTAAACAAGCCACCACCTACTATCGGTTCAAAGAACAACTGTTTGTAAGCGAAACTCTCAAAAGCACCGGTATGGTTATCTGGGTCTACCATCTGGATCAACAAGATACCGGTTGCTGTCACTCCCATGGATTGTCCCATGTCGCCGATGCCACGCTCAAACCAGTATCTGGGGAGTATACGGGGTGCGAGGAACACAAATGCCCAGATGTTCCAGACGATGCCAGCGATCGCAAGAATTAAAAATGGCAGGAGGTTGTTTCCCAGCACTCTTAGGGAAATCGACGCTAATGCGGTCACAATTACCACATCTAACGCTACCC
>NZ_JAAHHU010000654.1:0-2520 GCF_010672095.1 Moorena sp. SIO3I6
ACAGTAGAGTTTCTCTTAGATGCCTCTGGTGAGTTCTACTTTATGGAAATGAACACCCGAATTCAGGTAGAACACCCAGTCACCGAGATGATCACCGGTCTAGACTTGATCGCCGAACAAATTAAAATTGCTCAAGGGGAGAAACTAAGCCTTACCCAAGACCAAATTACTCTCAAAGGTCACGCCATCGAATGTCGGATTAATGCCGAAGACCCAGACCACGCTTTCCGTCCCCAACCAGGACGAATTAGTGCTTACCTACCACCAGGAGGACCATGGGTGCGCATGGATTCCCATGTTTACCCCGATTACGAAATCCCCCCCTATTACGACTCTCTGATTGGCAAATTAATCGTTTGGGGTCCCACCCGTGATGCTGCCATTCAGCGCATGAAACGAGCCTTAAGGGAGTGTGCCATTACCGGAGTCACCACCACCCTGACTTTCCATCAAAAAATCCTAGAGACACAAGCCTTTCTTGAGGGTCAGGTCTATACCAATTTTGTCGAGAAGGAGATGATGAACTGAACGGCAGCTATGCTGAAGGCAGAGAGCAGAATTAAGCTGTTGTGCATTTAAATTCCACAACAGCTTAGTCAACTAGTCAAGCAGCATAAAATTATTAAAATTTTTGTTAAATAAAGTTTAAATTAAATTCAAATAAATTAATTATCTTATAAAATATCCCTTGTCAAAATTTTGATTTTACTAGGGAAGTATAAAAATGTTGAGTGAACTATTGAACAAAAAACACACCAAGAATTTTTGGGTATACGATGCAGATAAGAATGGATATGTGGAAAAAGCCGACTTAGAGCAATGCGCTCGTAATCTGGCTTTGCTACGAGGTTGGAAAGCTGGAATGCCAGAATTTGAAGATATTAGTGCCAAATATGCGGCAATTTGGCAGAAATTATTCCAGCCTGCCGATATCAATGGTGACGGAAAAGTAGAATTGGAAGAGTATCTGAAGGTGGCCGACAAATCGATTGCTAATTTTCCTAATTCAGCAGAACTTCAAGAAGCTCATAGTGCTAAAGCAAACATTATCTTCAGTATCTTGGATAGCAATGGTAATGGTACAATTAGTCTGGCGGAATACAAACAATTTTGTAAAGCAGTACAGCTCGACGAAGATATTGCTGAAGTAGCTTTTGCCAAGTTAGATCAAAATGGAGATGGAGTGATATCTAGTGATGAATACTTAGAAAGAAGTAAGGAATTTCATACAAGTGATGACCCTAATGCACCTGGTAACTGGCTTTACGGCTCCTATGAATAATTGGAATGTAACCTTCAACCTTCAACCTTCAACCAAACAACCTTCAACCTTCTAAATCATCATCCTCAGGATTCCCTGCTGACCTAAAAGAATTTCCCGCAGCAGGCTGAAAATCCCTACCCAAATAATTGGGCTAATATCAACCCCACCAATGGGAGGGACAATTTTACGCATTGGCACTAAAAAGGGTTCCGTTGGCCAAGCTACTAGATTAAATGGCAAACGATTTAGGTCTACCTGAGGATACCAGGTCAGAACAATGCGAAAGATAAACAAGAAGATCATTAGTCCTAGTAACGGACCAAGAGTCCAGATAGCAATCGTAGCAGCAGTCATGGCTTATTTATTCTAATGATCACAAATGTATTGCCGGTGCCACCTTCAGCGGTCAGCGGTCAGTGGTCAGTGGTCAGCGGTCAGCTTATTTTATTCAAAAGCACCTCAAGTACAGTGGCACAGGCTAGAAGCCTGTGAGCCCTAGCGGATTAGCTGATAACTGATACGCGACACGCTGATAACTGATAGCTGAATGCTTACCTGCCGCCTTAGGTGGCTAGGTGGCTTACCAGTGTCCTTGTGATTGTAGTTAATTTAATTTAAAGTTTCTCAATAATAGTATCATGTTCTTGTAAGCATTCAGCTATCAGCCGTGAGCCTTTGGCTCACGCTACTTGAGGTGCCGTCAGCTAATCAACGGGTAGTAAACCAGCTGGGGGGTGCTGGTACGGCTGGTTTAAAATCCCTGCTGGTTTTACTCATCCGACCCCGTGCAGTTATCGCTCCTGCTAGCACCTCAAGTAGCCTGGGCGTAGCGCATAAGCACCTCAAGTAGCGTGGGCGTAGCCCTTAAGCTGATAGCTGAATGCTGAATGCTTAATCACAAACAAGGTTTACAAATTAACTAGGAGTTTTTATGACACCTTCATTAGCCAACTTTCTGTGGAGTTTACTTTGGGGTACTGCCATTGTGGTTATTCCTGCCACTGTGGCACTAATCGTCTTTAGCCAGAGCGATAAGATCAAAAGATCATAACAAAATCTCTACTATCTATGCCTTAAACGAACTAAGGCGGAGCTTTGATAGCAGGAAATTGAGTGGGTTCACAACCCGCTCAATTTTTGTATTCAGAATCTCTCCTGATCCAGGAGTAAAATGGTTGTTCTCCAGTTACAGTAGAGTGTAAGACCAAGAACTCGCTACCATAAGACTGGCCATAGGAGAGTAGCAATGGTAAATT
>NZ_JAAHHU010000655.1:0-2516 GCF_010672095.1 Moorena sp. SIO3I6
TTTTTTGTCGAGTTTTATTACCAACTCTAAAGCTTCTTTGTGTTGATTAATTTCTTCTACAACTATTTTTCGTTCCTGTTCAGGATCTGTTATTGTTGCTGGATCCTCTTTTCTTAACGTAAGTTGTTTAGTATTGTTATACAAGGGGATAGGGTTAATCCCATATACCATTAGGATTTGAAGATTTTTTCTGGCGGCCATGAATTTTTTGCTAGCGGCTACTATGCCTCTACTTAGACAAAGGGAAGCTATGGAAAAAATTATGGCTACAACAAAAGCAATAACGGGTATTAACTGATCTGCTGATCCGGATTCGTTGCTGACTAATACGGCTTGGAAATTCAAAAATATATCTCCTAATAGCACCAGCCAAATTATAGATAATCCATTAGTTAATGGTAAAGGTATCTTAATTTTTTTTGTCAGAATTCCAGAGCCATCTACTATAGAGGTTATGGGTAAAGCACCTGTTACCAATAAACTGATTAAATTCTTAGTCTCAATCCCAAATATTTTATCACCCTTGGACAGAGCAAGTCTTTCCCCAAACGAATAATCTAATAGAGCAAACTGTCCAAAACTAGAAATGATTAACAGTGCTGAAAATATCAAAATTATTATGATTTGAAGTCTTTTTTCTCGGCGATACCAATCTTCAAGCTTTTCACGCTCTTTCGGCTTTTCAATATAGTTGTCAGACTTGGTAGCTGCTGGTTCAAATTCCGTCATATCTGATCACATCATTAGTTGAATCTATTCCGGTGAAGCATTGGAAGCCTATACTTTTGGTTTAACCTCTAATTTATCGTCCAAATCCGCAAAACCATACTAGTGTAAAATGTTATTTTTTTTTAAATCATCCGGTATTTCGCAATAGGTATCTTCTGAACTAGGAGTATATTTTTCGAGGTATTCTCCATCCAGTATTGACTCAAAATACTTATCAAGATGGATTCCCCCTATATCATCTATCTGGTTTAATTCTTGTTGAATTTCATTTTTAACAGTTTTACCATCACGAAATGCATTACTTGATTGAATACTTTTTCTATCTTTTTGTCTTAAAATTTCTTTTAAATTTGGATAGTTTTTGGGCTTAAAATAATAAATCCCTTCAAATAAGTCCCAGGTGTAAACTTGAAGGTTAACATTTGGTTGAGCATCTTTGATTTCAAAGGGCAACGAAATTATTAAAATAACACTTTTAATTTTAGGGTCACGAATTTGGAGATTTCTCTCTAGACTTAAATTTAGAACTTGTTGATCATCTTCTCTAGACCATTTCCAAGCTAAGCAACTAGCTTTTTTATAAATCCATCTGTCGTTATGGTTATCAATACGTCTGATATAAAAACTTTTAGCTTGATGAGAAAATGTCAATAATGTTATAATATTGGGAGTATATCTCTGATCTAGTAAACTATTGCTATCTTTAATTTCTGGTCTTGAGTTGACAGGAACTCTCAAAACCAGCTTTTGAGGTGAGCATTCTTGATTGCCAAAAATCTCGCTATAGATAGGCTCATTAGACTGCACACTTATACTTCGAGCTTCTTCAGTTTGAATGGGACAGGGAGTAATTTGAGGGGTACAGGATTGTAGCCCAATACTATTCAAGATAAGAGTGACAATAATTCCTAGGTAGCGGTGCAACCCCAGCGAGGTTCCCTCACCATGGAAAGGCGCACCAAGACATCGGAAGAGTTTATTCATGCAAAACTGTACCATGAAATGACTTGAAAGATGCTTTACGCTAGCATTTTCCAGTTGAGCGTTCATGCCTACAGGATTACTTAAGGCATCTTTTGCCGACCTGGGACGATCTAGGATGGAAAGGGTATGCGATCGCGTTAGATACATCTCACTAATGATCTTCTAAGGTCACCGCAGACTTCCGGATTGTTGGCAAAATTAGCATGTTTGTCGTTTTTCCAACTCCTCTACTAGCCCTTAAAGCTCCTTAATTTCTACTTGCGCTTCTGCCTTCCGATTCCGGGCTGATTAAATCAGTCGGTCAATAATTCCCCGAGCATTTGGTCTGGGCAACTAGATGAGAGTCGTCTTGACTTCTAGCAAACTGCTCTACTAACTCGCTGCGACTGCTCTTCCACCTGTTGGCCAATTTGTCTAGTTTCTTAATGCTGCTCAGCGTTAACATGTTTGTTGACTCGGATTTTATATTCTCCTTGTGTTGTCTGTGTGTTTCTCATCTCTTGGGCTGATCGCCTACACACTCAAGTTATATAAGACGCTTAATTAAGTTATATAAGACGCTGATTTAAGTAATCACGCTTTATAACTTAATTAACATAATTACACACATCTATTCAGATTAAGTCTATAAGTAGCCCATCACTCTGTTCGATGAAGATGGGACTACAAAACTTTCCCTAGAATACAACAAGCAATTAATAGGAGTGCATCAATGAGCTATAAAGACGAACTATTTCCTTGGCGCATCATCCGCCATCTGCCTAAATGCCAGCGAATCGTTGTTGCTCGCTTTCGCCGCCGCA
>NZ_JAAHHU010000656.1:0-2514 GCF_010672095.1 Moorena sp. SIO3I6
GACGAGGGTCTTCTAGCTCTGCAAAGGCTTCTATAATTGGGATTTGAGACACAGTAGTAGATGGATTAGACGAAATTTGGGATATATTATACCAGATCTTGTTTATATTTAGAATGAAATAGCCCTGGGTGAATGATGTTCTCCCCACTTGCCAATGATACCCATTTGAATCCATGCAATTCGGGAATCATTATCCCAGCACTTTCCCAAGTGATGTATGAGTCTCAGCACTCTTTTTTGAAATTGAGTACTAGTATAGTCGTCCGTTTTTAAATCACTTGGCCAATATTTTTTATCTCCATCCCAATGCAAATAAACTCGTGGAATAACTTTAATGTTATATTGCTCAACTTTATTCCACGCTAAATTACAGGTATTTATAATACGATCTAAACCATCTTTTTCATTGCGCTCTAAGTCATTCCACTTCATGTATACACGACAAAGTGTGCCATATTCATGTTTCCCATTACGATTGCGTGGTCGGAAACCTTTTAGTGGATTCCTTAATGCATGGGAATATTCTTTGGGTTTAATGGATACCTTTAATGTCATCTGCTAACCGAGAATAGCCTTCATGAACAAGCTAGTAAACTGGCGGGGTGACAAGAGTAGCTAAAAAGCAGACATAATCAAGGTCATAGCTTTGAGACCTCGTTGATAAAATGGTCGTTTATTCGAGGATATCGTAATTAACTTATCAACAATTCCATAAACTTGGTAGTAAAAATTAACCCAGTTGTAACCATATAATCCCAGGGTAAACACATCTAAGATTGTATCAAGAGTTACATTTAAAAACTAAACAATAGATTGAGTTAATATTTTTTTGTTTTGGATGTTACCATTTCTAGTAAATAAGATGCGTTTACCCTGCTTTGTTATTGATAGCTAATTTACTTTCCAAACATAGTATTACATACAATCCGGACTATTTGAATGAGTTTACGTTAAACTTAACAAATCTTTAAACTTGTAATTTTTTTTATAAAAAACTTTGATGAGAGATAATTCACAACAATGAATTAGTAGGGCTTTCAGGGATTTTTTCCTGGTAACAGGAAGTAGTAAGTAGGGCATGAAACGTCGATGAAGTGCTCTGAAGCATGGTGAAGTAATATGAAGTAAATTACGATAGTAATAGTATTTTTATTTGAGATGTAAACAAATAATCCCAAGGGTTAGGAAACAAAAAACTCCCAATAGGTAGGAGCTGTAAGGAATACAAAGTTTTTTAGTTTAGCAAAAATCACCATCTAGTTTTACAACTCATTTGTAAACTCCAAAAAAATGTATAAATACTCATTGCCAAATCCAAATAATTTTGATAATACTATCAATACAAATAGGGAGAGGTGAGATGTTGGCTGTAGCGATTGGCCGTAGGCCACGCTACGCTCCGGAAGCGTTTCGGCAAAGCCGACGCTACGCGAACGCAAAGCGTGGCCTACGGCCTCAGCTTCCGCGCTTATGCGATCGCATTTCCCTACTCCCTACTCCCTACTCCCTACTCCCTACCTTACAAGGGTAGGTTTTTTACAAAGGGGCGAGTAGGTACTTTGATTGTCTTGATGCAATAGCGAGTGGGGGAAACCACGGCAGTCGCTCATGGGGGGAACCCCCTTTGGCGGCGCTGCCTTCCCAAGACCGCGCTGCATCGCTACGTATAAATTCCTAAAAATATGTATCAAAATACACACTAGTTTCCGGGATAATTCTCCCCATTTCCCGCTTTTCCCGATTCCCGATTCCCGATTCCCGATTCCCGATTCCCGACTCCCGACCCAAATGTAAAAAACCTACCCCTGTGAGCTACTCCCTACTCCCTACTCCCTACTCCCTACTCCCTACTCCCTACTCCCTACTCCCTACTCCCTACTCCCTACTCCCTAACAAAAAAAAATAGCCGCAGAAATACTATCCACGGCCAGATGAACCTTATGAATTCAGATTTCACACCATTCCAGACATGCTCCCATGGGAGCAAACCCGATGGTTTTGCCAGGGGGCAAAGCCCCCCAGCAAGTTAATAGCTTAACCCAGAGTTAAGTATTTCGTCATCATCGTAATAAATTCTCCAGGAAGTCCCGTCGGCTGCAGAGGAGTCCACTCGACAATTTCCGCATAACCCAGTGCATAGAGGGTATGCATGGTGTTGATGATGCCCTTGCGGGAGCCCCTCAAAATATGCTGAACCGGATATTTTTTGGGAAACGATTCTTGAGGATTATTACTAGGAGTTATATCCTCGGGGTTAGTCTCTGGGTTTAAGCGAAATTCGGAATCCATAATTGTCACCTTTTGCTTGTGGTTTGTATACTATACTCATAATTATGATAATAATTGTCAAGGGTTTTTATAAATTTTTTTTTTGAAGGGATTTTAAATATAATTTCCGGAAACAAAATGGAAAGAGACGCTCTATTGAACGTCTCTAAAAAGCTACTATTTTCTCGCAGTTATGAGGTACACTTTTCAACCTCAAAGTCCCCCTTAATAAGGGGTATTTAGGGG
>NZ_JAAHHU010000657.1:0-2512 GCF_010672095.1 Moorena sp. SIO3I6
TATGGGGGAAACCACGGCAGTTGCTCATGGTTTGTTCGCGTTCGCCTTTGGCGTGGCCTACGGCCAAGCGTCGCCAAAGGCGATAGTTACCGTAAGATAGGGTCGCCTTGTCAGCCATGCAAAGCGCGAGTGTGGGAAACCCCCTGTTCCGAAGCTGCATCGCTATTAACAAATATTTAACCCTTTTCTGCATAACCTGCTAACTATAAAGGCGACCCTATCTAAGGTTTCGTCTCCGGGGGAACCCCCAAGACCGCACTGCCTCCCCAAGACCGCGCTGCATCGCTTGCTAAAGCCGCAACTCTTTTGCTTGAATTGAGAAACACAGTGGAAGTAAAAAACAATGGGTCTTTGAGAAACCGAAAACCACGTTCTGTAGATTGTTGTGACTTATATTCACGCAAAACCTCTTCGTCGCTAAGTAAGGCCTTTGGCCACGCTACGCGATCGGAGGCATCAAGAACATTGGTGGCAATAATAAACCGGCCAGCCCGTTCTGTTTCAATAGTAATTGCCGTTTCTTTGGGTATAATTTCAGCTTGAATCTGGTAGCTTAGGGTAGGTTTATAATCCTGGCGAGGTCTACCACGTCCTCGATATTGAGCATGTTCAATAACTTCAATATTTGCAAGTTGATGAAATGGCAACTGATTCTCAAGTAGTTTGGTGGCTGTGAGTGCATCTTTGGCACATGCAAATTTTTGTTGACACAATTTTCGCAGTTGCGATTGTGCCTGAGTACATTTTTTGGCTAGACGTTTTTCCAGTTTTTTTAAGTCTGATTGTTGACGGGCTTGACTTTCTATCCATGTGCCACCTTTGTCGCACACCGCCATAATTATTACAACATGGGGCAATACGATATCCTGGGATTGTACTTGGTACAAATGCATCAGTACTGATATTTTTTAACAGTTCTTTGGCAGCCGTTAGGGTACCAGGAAGTCGAGATACCAATCTTAAGGAGACCATCATCTGCAAATTTTCTTCAGTGTAAAGGGCTGCATCGGCCACAAATAAACCGTCTATTTGCCATTGTTTGTGGAAGTCAGCGATCAGTTTTCCAAACATGGCGCTCATCGACTTCATTTCCATCTGCAACTCTTAAATATAAGGGTATATCTCCATCTCCACTGCACATCAAATCGAGGATAAATTGTTTCAAATCTGGTCGGTGATCTCGCTTAATAACCATATGTAATTGTAATTAATCCTGATTCGGCTGATGCTTCATCGTCAGCATCTATCTCATAATCCCCATGTACGTGAAATGAACATGAATACATGTGGAAACTGTCCATCTTCACTCCAAATTTACCGGCTGCTGATAGTGCAACTCGGATGAAAATGTCCGTTAATCCAGCATCATATAGTAAGTCTTACGACTCTGCCCAAGCGGTCATCATTCAAGTGTTCTGGTTTTATTCCCTCTCCCAATAAATGTTCCGTTGCAATCCCTGTCTTGATGCAATAGCGAGTGGGGGAAACCCCCAAGACCGCGCTGCATCGCTTCAAAAAACTTATAAAATAGATAGAGTGGCGCGCTGACAAAGCCCTTACCGTTGATAATCATTGCTTTGACCACTTGACCTGCGCTAATTATTTCTTGGGGATGAGTTCCGAGCAGTTGGTTAATCTCCTCAACCAACCCCATTTCATCAACAATACCTGCCACTATGCCCAAGTGGTCGATATCTTGTACTTTGATTTGTGATCCTGAAACATTCATACTTCAAAAATACAACATTATGTGATCGCACCTGCGGAATGTGGGGTGCAACCCCAAGCCGGAGATTATTATGCAGGATGGATCACCAGTGATATTGTTGGCCCTTTTAAAGGGGAACCTGGTACCTGGGGTTGGTAGGAAAAAATAAAGTCAATACCAATTTTTGTATTTCAACATATGTGTCGATTACTGGCTTACCTCGGTTCTGCTATTCAACCGGATCAACTCATCTACGAACCCGAACACTCTCTCTGTATTCAAAGTTACAGACCCCGAGAAACCGTAACCACCTCTGTGAATGCTGATGGGGTAGGAATTGGTTGGTATCACTCCCAAAAAGAGACAGAACCCTTTATCTACAAAAACATCCTACCGATCTGGAGCGATATTAATTTACCTCACCTCAGTCGTTACATAGAATCTGAATGTTTCTTAGCCTATATCCGCAGTGCTACCCCCGGACAAGCCGCCAGTTTGAGTAACTGTCAACCTTTTAGCGATCGCAACTTCCTCTTCACCCACAATGGCTTCATCGAAAATTTCCGACCCACCTTATACCAACCGATCCGCAGTCATATTAGAGATGCACTCTATCAGAAAATTGAAGGCACTACCGATTCTGAACATATCTTCGCCTTGTTCCTCAACGAATTAGCTCGTGTTGATGGTAATTGGGAAAAAGCTTTACAGGGGACTTTAAACACACTCTTTAAGTTAGCCAAACCCTATGGAGTAAAGGTCTTAGCGAACATAGTTATTAGTTGCTTATTAGCGATGTGAGCG
>NZ_JAAHHU010000658.1:0-2510 GCF_010672095.1 Moorena sp. SIO3I6
ACGACACGATCCAACCGTCGTCACAGATAAATGCTGAATCCCACAAATAGCGGTAGGGCAATCCAGGCAATGGTAATGGTACTCATGGAAACACCATCCAGAACAGTAGGATTAACATCAGACTCATCATCCAAATCAGATGGTCAAATTCTTCAAGCACACGGGGCAGCTTGATTACAGATCGTTTGAAAATCAAAAAATATGCCAACCACCCCAGGGCAATGGTTGCCAGGGGTTTGATAATATTGGCAAAATTATATGCTTGGTAGTACACACCATTGACGGCAATCAGCCCACCGAGCAACAGTATCATCGCTAACCAAAAACCGACCTTTACCTGCCCTTGGCTGCTATCCCCATGGGGCAGAAAGATGAATTTCGCAAAGGATATGGCTGTTCCTAGGGCTGCAATATTCATACCGATAACTTCCCAGGGTACTAGATTCTTCATGGTCAACACCTTCGCCCCAAAGCCAGACAACAAGGGAAAGCCGGAAATTGAGAAGCTAGCTATAGCCAGGGCAATCCAGATTTGGGTATTCATCGGCTGATGTTGCAGTTCCTTGAGGTTGCGGCTGGGCAAAACACCCGCGATTAAAAAGAGCGCCCCTTTCACCAGGCCGTGGGTCAGGGCATAAAAGCCACCGACTTCTGGTGCGGCGAGGATAAAGCCTAACTGGGAAATGGTATGAAACGCCAGCATACGCTTGGTATCTTTTTCAAACACGGCATAGCCTACTCCCAGAAGCGCTGTCCCCACTCCAAATATCCTGACGATGGGATCAAGTTCCTCCACAATCAGAGCAAAACGCAACAGTGGAAAGACTCCGGTTTTGACCACAGCTCCCGATAGCAATGCCGACACTGGGCTCTGAGATTCGGAGTGGGTCAAGGGTAACCACAATCCTGATACAAATATTCCCCCCTTGACTAACAGTGCCAGAAAGATCAGGGCAAGAGCTTCTGGAGTTGCTCCACGCAACCCTTCAAAGGCAAAGGAATGATTGGCCTGATAGACTAAAATTGCGCCGATCAGATAAAACAGCATGGCTGTATTGCTGATCAAAAGATAGCGCAAGGCTACCCAAATTGATCGGTCGGTTCGGGGATAGGCAATCAACAGAAACGCAGCAATACTAATTACCTCTAATGCTACGTATAAACTGATCAAATCTGCACAGATAAATACGGCATTGACACTGCCATGTAGGATAATAGTTTGGGTATAAAAAAAAGCTGTTTTACCACTTTGCCAACAGTAGAGAATGACTGCTGCGGTTACCAGCCCATTGGTCAAGATAAAAAAGGCGCTTAATTGATCAACTAGTAATGTGACACCGAAATTATCCAGCAGCTTTAGGCTTAATGGCGATTTTGTGAGAAATAGCTGTGTCCCATATTCAACCGAAACCATGGCAACCCCTAGGGCGAGGTATCGGTCAAGTTTGGGGAGCAGATAAATGCTGAATCCCACAAATAGCGGTAGGGCAATCCAGGGAATCGTAATGGTACTCATGGGGTATTATTCTTCTCGATCTGGTTGCTTTCCAGGGTAGGATTGTCCCGTGCCAGTTTCATAACACCCACTAGCATCAAGGCTTGAATGGAAAAGCCGATCACAATCGCTGTCAAGATCACTGCCTGGGGCACCGGATCTGCGTAAGCCCTATTTTCGACGTTTGAAAGAATCGGTGTGAATAAACCATCTCGGGATGCAACCAACACGTAATAGGCAATCACCCCCGTGCTCATGATATCCATAGAGATGATTTTCATAACCAGGTTCTTTTTAAGGATGATGCCGAAAAATCCGCACAATATTGTGGCAAATATGAATGCTTCTAACACGGGAATTGCCTATTGGGTAAGGGTTGGTGGTAATTATCTTTATACAATGATACTGTCGAACAGTGCTATAAAATATATAGCACGTTTTAATAGTGCTAGGAACTATTGACACTATTGATAAGTTCCAAGGTACACCATAGACTCATCCCACACCAAGGTTTTGCTTTGAGCTTGGGATTGGGAAAAACACGGGCAATAGCAAATGACAGAATCCACTCATGGCAAATCAATGGTTAACCTCAGCCCTGAGGATGTCAGCGATACAGTTGGGGGCTTGCCAACTAGTGAAGGTGTGCCGCCGAAGGATATCTACACTTGGGAGCAGGATGCATTAGCCGTGAATCTTTTGGATTTATCAGTACCATTTGAATTGGTTGGGCGGCAAGCACAATTCCAGCGCATCACTCACGTTTTAGCCCGTGATGGCAACGTGCTGATTGTGGGAGTGCCCGGAAGCGGACGGCGGACTTTGGTAAGGCGGGCAGCACGGGAAGTTGGAGTTAAAATCCTGGAGGTTGACTGCATCCGGGTTACCGATGGTCAGCGCTTCGTGCAACTGCTGTGGGAGAGCATAAACCAGACCTTTCCAATGGCAACAGTTCAAGCTCTAATGACAGATTGGATTGAAGGTCAGGCAGCGGAATTATTTGTCCTGAAGGATG
>NZ_JAAHHU010000659.1:0-2500 GCF_010672095.1 Moorena sp. SIO3I6
GGTTGAGATTAGCACAGTTTAAACTGGCATTGGTGACAAAGGCTTGGGTTAAGTTAGCCCCGTTTAAGTTGGCACCAGTCAGGTCAGCACCTTCTAGGTTGGCTTCGATTAAGTTTGCTCCTTGCAGACAACAACGTAACAGTTCTGTTGCCTGCTCGTCGCTCCAGTTGTGCAGAATATGCTTCATTAGGTAAATATCATGACCAGCTGGGATCGATTCAAAAAAGCTACCTGTCACCAGATCGCATCGCTTGCTCACACCTTTTTCTGCTAGAAACCGCAGCGCTCCTTCAAAGATAGATCCAAAACAGATGAAGCTCCATTCTAATCAATATCAAACTTGAGCCCAGAAGCCTTCATTCGTTCAGCATATAAAGCATCGAACTGTTCATTTTGAGCAACTGTGAATTTTTCTTTCCACGAACCTATCACACCTTTTCGGAAAAAACTGCTGGGTTTCAAGAACTCGTGCATATTACTAAACTTATCATCCTTCATGTTTTTGAAAGATGTTTTATCCTTGATTTGATTAATTAGTTCAGGGGATAAGGGATATCCTAAGAAATCTGCGATTTTTTTGATCTCAGCATCAAACTCTTTTTTCAGATCTTCATATTTCAGAAATAGAATATTCTCAGCATTTCGATGCTCCCACCAACTCAGGACATGTTTGAACCAATCACCCCGTTGAACTTTTCCTTCCATAAACATCTCAAACCAATGTTCCCACGGCCCTGAATAATTACCTGCCCATGCTCTATCACTCTCGAAATAATAATAGGACACGACAACATCTTTAGGGTTCCTGGCAATATAGATGTATTTACATGGATTCTTGACTGGATTACCACCGACTGCCATTTGATAAGGCATATGACTCTTAAATATTCTCGGTGAAGGAAAGGCTTCCAGCTCACTTCTGCTCCGTGGATAAGGCCAAGAACTCGCCACCCAATGAAGGCTATCTCGTAAAGTTTTATCAGAAGGAATTTCTCCTTGCTGGACAATCAACAGAAGGATATAAGATAACCAAGATGAACCGGACTTTGGATATGAGATGAAACAGACATCTTCAGGACGAGTTTCTAGCGTTCGGGACAAATTGTATCTATCAGGCGTGGTATAAGGTGGAACGACAAGACCATCCAGAATGCGATATTTGTACCCATATTCTCCCACCTGTATGTCGTCAAGTATTTCAGCATGTAATTGATCTTCGTATCCAGCTATTTTTACAGTTGTCGTTGATTGTATCTCATTCATAACTTTGTCCATTCTGGCCGTAAAGATCCTAGAATAATTATTCTATAGCAATATGATTTGATTTATTCCGCTCCTGAGCGGGTTAATTAATTAATGAATGCTTCCTACACCACGAGAACGCAGGTGGGGGTGTCCGTCTTAGTTACAAGGTTTTATCCGAAGCGACAGGCGGCATTCTCGCGCCTGTTGCCAGGACTTTTGCGCTTACTATTCCCCCAAGTCGTTGTCTTGATGCAGTCGCTCATGGTTTTGGGTCTGTGTGCGGAACCTGCGTCCGCACCTTGTAAGCCCCGTGGAAACCACGGCAGTTGCTCATGGGGGGAACCCCCAAGACCGCACTGCCTCCCCAAGACCGCGCTGCATCGCTTCCGCTATGGGGCTTGTATTTAGAAACTTTTACCTAGAGTCTGACGTTTATGAACCGACTAGACAGGAAAAACAGGTTTGATGCCCTATCGTGAGAGGTCGTGCCTCTAGGTTGCTCAGAATCTTGTTCTGCCCTTTGCCGTACCACTCAACATAAATCAATTATATCACAATTTGCCGCTCAAAGACCCCCACCTGCGTTCTCGTGGTGGGGGAATGCGTCGCTCATTTTTGTTCAATTAGGTCTTAGGAGACGCGCAGAAATAACTTACCAATTGAGAAGTTAGAAATAATTCCATTGGTGGTAAATTGGATTATGAAGAGATTTTTAGATGGTTGGGGTTTTGAGCGGGGGATGGGGTATCACTTAGTTCAACCACCATCAATAGTATTAGTGCGCTCGTTAAGTCAAATCATGGAGATGTCAATCATCGAGTCGCTCAGAATCAAGTTTGAGGCATTAGTTCCTTACATGAATGAAAAGCTGAGACGATTGTGGGCAGCATCGGAAGCAGTGGCACTAGGTGAAGATGGAATAGAGCTGGTAGTCTTTGCCACAGGCATTGGTGCCAAAACAGTCAAAGAAGGTATCAAAGAGCTACAGGAACCGTTGAGTAGTGTGGCGATTGTTGCTCCATCAACTAGGCTCAGAAAACCTGGAGGAGGCAGAAAGAGCTATGATACTATCTTTGACAATTTCGATCAGGTTAGGCAGTTTTTAACGGAGCAAGGCTTTCAGCTTCAGGGGGTATAGTATGCTCAATGTATTAGACCAACTAACTTGCTTGCAACCCTTGGGGATTAATCCTACTGTTGCTGAATCTATACTCGCGGATTCATTTGTCTTTGCGCTTACTCCCAACATCGGAGG
>NZ_JAAHHU010000066.1:0-36230 GCF_010672095.1 Moorena sp. SIO3I6
TGTACTTACTCCAATTCAATATCTTATATTTGGTCTTGGCGGTTGCTTCTGTCATGGCTAAGGGGAAGCTCTATTTTTCTCTCTATAGATTATCTCACTCAACTCATACTCTTTATGCAACAAAGCCATTCTCACCCTAAAAAAGCGAAAAAGAACACAGCTTAACCTTGATTTTTAGATTAAAGTTTTTGATTTCAGCTATTTTTAATGGCCTGGATTGTTTTTTGCTGATTTTTTATATTCTAAAGTAGAGGTGTTAATTTTTGAAAATATTTGACGAAATAGTTATGATTTTTTATATTAATTTTTAATTTAAAATTTCGTAAAAATTCCGTATAATTGCGGTAGAAATAATAGATAAAAAATACTTTTGATAATTTTTATAAAAAATTGTCTTTTGCTTGCCTCCCTTGATAAGGGCGCTAATGCTGGGATTGCTTTTAGCTTTTGCCTTCATCAATCAAGTTATACCAATTCGAGAAATTATAGCTAAACATCAATTTCATCTCCCCATCTCCTCATCTCTCCATCTCCTCATCTCCCCATCTGCATCTGTAGTCTACCTTTGAAGAATTGATATTACTTTATGACGCACATTCCGCACTACATTGTGTAGTTCTAAAAGATTACGAATTTTGGGAATTTTGCCATGGGGCTTACGCCGCCCGAAGGGCTAATCGCAAATCGTTGACTAATCCTGAGTATTTATACTTAGGATTATAAGCCAGGATGATATATTAATATATTAATAAATTTATTAATATATTAAGTTCGTTCAAAAATAAACGGTGCTACATTAAGAAATGCTAAAAAATATCCCATCGTTGCTCCAACTAGATGGGATAAAAATTTACAAAAATTTACATAGCTATAAAAACTTTGGTTCGACTACTGATAAGCATTGGGTTATCACCAAATGGGCTGATCAGCGACATACTGATAGCGTCCGTCAAAAGCTCAGTCCCAAATTCGGTCACCTTCCCTGGTTTATCCAGATTTGCGGCTAGAATAAAACAGCTGTGAGGGGGGAGGCAGAAATGGGGGAGTGGGTATGAAACGTTTTTTCAAAACTGGCAACTATGCAATGAAAATGCACAATAGCTTAATTGCACAACCCGAGTAGGACGTTAATCACATTACTGTCTATGTTATCATAAAAGACGAGTATAGGTATCGGTTGCAGTTTTTGTTTTCAGTGTTGACAGGTTTCTTCTGTTTCATATTGCTAAGCATGCCTCCGAAATTTCTATCTCTACATAAATCAAATTTTGGAGATATTGTATGTCTGTCTACGTTGGTAACCTTGCACGTGAGGTGACAGAAGAGGATCTGAAATCTGTGTTTGAAGAATATGGTCAAATCAAGCGAATTCACATGCCCACCGATCGCGAAACAGGTCGCTTCAGGGGCTTTGCTTTTGTGGAAATGAACACAGAGGAGGAAGAAGCGAAGGCCATTGAAGACCTTGATGGAGCTGAATGGATGGGGCGCGATCTCAAAGTCAATAAAGCCAAGCCTCGCGAAAAAAGAAACTCATTTGGGGGCGGTCGCAGAGGTGATAACTTCTCTCGTCGCTACTAAGCTCGCTAAGATCCAAATCAAAACCCAATTCTGAGATCTGAACGCAGGGCAGGGGTTTTCCCCCTGTCAAAATCTACGCTGCGCATCAGAATTTAGGGAGTAATCCTGGTAGGGTAAAGGAAACCCAAACTCTAGTTGGAAGATACTAGTGTGCGTAGGATTGCTGTCTATAAGTGGATTGAAGGCATCTCAAACTCTTTGATTCAGACAAGTATGAACGTTTAAGACCTAGAGTAGGAAAACCCAAATAGGCAGTGTTCAGATCGAGAATCACACTAGTTGTAGTGTGTGAGTTAACCAACAATATCATTAATTCCACGGCTCATAGCTAAAGTTAGTTTTAAGGGAGATATTGTAGCAAACTCTCCAGGCTGAAGCGTGGAGGTAAACCATCACAGTCCACTTGACAAGGAGTAAGGAAAAAATAAGGATTTGAGAGCCTGCTTTTGGCAGGCTTGATTCCGATTTCCTTGCCATAGACGAGTGCAGGCTATCCAGGTGCAAGATTATGATTTTCAACGGACTTGAGATATCAGCCATTCGTTTTAAAAACTGGCCAGATGCCAACACCTTCCGTCAGTTGTAGGAGTTTTGTCAGTCAATCAGAGGTTTGCCCTGTCCTGTACTTATGGGATGAATGATGACTTGTTATTCGACCACGGAAGCGATCAAAACAGGAGGACATTGAATGACCCAAGTGGTGGTTGGTGAAAATGAGCACTTAGAGTCAGCCCTACGTCGATTTAAGCGAAAAGTCTCCCAAGCTGGCATCTTTGCCGATATGAAAAAGAATCGTCATTTTGAGACATTTGCACAAAAACGCAAACGTAAAGAAATTGCGAGACATCGGGAACGTCGAAGACTCCGAAACCGTCGAAGACGGTTCTAGCAGGGTAGGGCTTTAGTCCCCTGCTTAACTTTTCTATAGCAATCGGTGTTGGAGTTGTCAGAGTGCGATTACTCCTGTACCATTACCGATTACCGGTTGCCTATTCCCGTTACCCATTACCCAAAACAACCTTGGATTATGAACACTAGTGCGGCTCTTTCTTACTCATACCCCTCTAGAAACTAGAGGGGTATGAGTAAGGGGATTCGTGAGGAAAATCCTCAAAAATCCTAACTGTTTTGCGGATGTGGGTGAAAACCCCACCCTTGAGGAGACAGTGCGATTCGTTGGCTATAAACCTTACCCACTAGGGTTCGGGGAACTAGCCGCAAGGCTTATATGAACCTTGACAACTTGATAACCATGTTGGTGTAAATCCAACCCTCCCGGAATCGGAGTGACAGCCCTACCCCCATTTATAGAAACTAACAAGTCTATAGATGAACGCAGGGGTCGAATAGTGAAGCCGAACCAATCCAGGTGAAGTTAGTAACAGGCAAGGGACTCATGGATACGAGAGAAAGGTATGTTGAATCATCGTGACAAGGGTGTGGCGAAATGGATTGATACGCCACAGACAAAAGTCAAAGAAGATTCTGGATAGCTGGTTTGTCTCCCAACTATCGATTCCCAACAACACTTCCGGTGAATAGTACCATCTTAAAAGTCCAAATAATGGTTATCAGGAACGAAGTAACCCCCATAGGTACTCTCAGTAAGGTCGATTACTGAGTAGGTAGTTAGCCGCAAGTCTTACGGGGGCAAGATTGAGCTCAGTTGCCAACGCCCAAGGTAACACTTAGGATATGCTGACGGACTCACGTTATAGGAAAAGAAATAGTTGTGAGACTTTAACTAGCATAGTAGTACAAATGAACGGGTAACTTCGGCCTAGATGCTTATTTCGAACCTTTTTTTCTTGCGCTTACCCTGGAACTTCGGCTCTGGAAAGAACCGGGAATAGGGAATTACAGCAGTTTTACAGATCTGATTTTACAGATCTGAGTGGGTAAGTCCTGAGTAGGTAAAAGGCTTGTATGGTGGCATGGTATGCCCCTATTACCCCCCTAAAAAAGCTGGGTAAACAAGAGGCTTACATCCATAGTCTTTACAAATGACTAATTACTAACTGATTTTTTCCAAATTACCAACATTACACCGCAGATAATCAAACCCAACCCCACGGCACGGCTAACGGGGATGGTTTCCTTAAAGAAAAAATAGCCCATCAGTACGGAGAAGACGTAAGTCAAGGATACTGAAGGACCAGCAACGCTGAGATTTACCCGCGTCAGCAACAAAATGTATGCCAGTGCCCCTAAACCATAACAACTTAGCCCTGCTATAATTTCTGGGGTCTTGGGTATACTGAATATCTGATCTAGCCAATTGCTAGCGTTAACTTTATCCAGCTTTTCGGCTCCAGTTTTGAGCAAGAACTGTCCAGTAGCACTGGTTAGGACTGACATTAAGAAAAGACTAAATTCTGCTAGAGTCACGAATATCTCAGAATTATAAGTGGTCGATGCTTCTTAATCCGATTGCTATTTTGATGTTATAGGCTTCAACCTTATGGAGCGATTAGTTATTGTGATTGCTCCTAAAATAGTGTTAGGAGATTGATTTTAAGTATTTATGGCTACTTCCAGCACTGCTACCTACACCGAAGAACAGATTTCAGCTTGGCTGCGGGGTTTATTTGCCGTTGCCTGGGCTGATGGTCACTTTGACCCAGAAGAACAAGAGGTTATGGCTCAAATCACCCAAGAGACATTGGCTCCTGGCACTGATTTGCAGTCTTTTGATAAACCCATTACTCCTGAAGAACTGGCAGCAGCTTTAGGTAAGGATAACACAACGGCAGAGAATTTTCTACGAACTGCTGTAATGGTAGCCTTGGCAGATGGGGTGTACTCTGCGACTGAAGCTGATGTTCTACACCAGTTCTGTGAAGCGCTAGGTCATAAGGTTGAGGCTCTTGAATCACTGCAGGTAACTCTTTATGACGGTAAGGCAACTGAGCAAAGCGATTCTGCTGATGCCTTAGCTCAAGAACCAGGAAGTTCTGACCATCCCCATTCGGATATTCTACAGCCAATGCGGGATTGGTTAGATGGTATGGATGTTAATGACCCACGGGTCGCTCGATTTATGTGCAAACTGATTCCTTCTCAGTGTCCGTTTGAACGGGACGTGAAGCTATTTAATCACAAAATCGTCCACATCCCACCGATGTGTAAGCTTAATCCTCTTTATGATCAGTTAGTCGGCTTGCGCTTCCGGGCTTTATCTTATTTAGCCGATGATTGTGGTGAAGATGTTTCAGCATATTTATAAGTGGTGATTGGTGCTTGGTGATTGGTGATTAGTCATTAGTCATTGGTGACTAGTCATTAGTCATTGGTGATTCTTAGTTAGATTAATTAAGGGAAATGGGTTCAACTGACTGATGTCAAGAAAAAACTAAGGACTAAAAACTAATTATGCAATTTATCGACCAAGCAGAAATTGAAGTTGTAGCTGGTAACGGGGGCGATGGAATTGTGGCGTTTCGGCGGGAAAAGTATGTTCCTGCTGGAGGACCGGCGGGGGGTAATGGTGGTCGGGGGGGTAGCGTGATTTTCAATGCTATCGAGCACCTGCAAACATTGCTAGATTTCAAATACGCCCATTGCTTTCGAGCTGAGAATGGGGGTCGGGGAGGCCCTAATAATCGGACGGGAAAAAATGGTAGCGATCGCATTATTGAAGTTCCCTGTGGCACGGTTGTCTACAATGCTGACACAGGAGAACTGCTGGGGGATTTGGTGAAACCTCGGCAAATGCTGTGTGTTGCCAAAGGTGGTAAAGGAGGTTTGGGAAATCGGCATTTCCTGAGTAATCACAATCGCGCACCAGAGCATGCTTTACCTGGACTACCAGGAGAGCAACTCAGGTTACGCTTGGAGTTGAAGTTACTGGCGGAGGTGGGCATTATTGGTCTACCTAATGCTGGTAAGTCTACTCTGATTTCAGCACTCTCAGCGGCACGACCCAAGATAGCCAATTACCCCTTTACCACTTTGATTCCGAATTTAGGTGTGGTTCGTAAACCAACTGGGGATGGTACTGTATTTGCTGACATTCCTGGGTTGATTGCTGGAGCTCATCAAGGTATTGGTCTGGGTCACGACTTCCTACGTCATATCGAACGCACTCGGTTGTTACTGCATTTGATTGATATTACTGCTGCTGACCCGATTGCTGATTATCAAACCATTCAACAGGAGTTACAAGCCTATGGCAGAGAATTGCCAGAACGTCCCCAAATTCTTGCCCTTAATAAGGTAGATGCGGTTGATCAAGACATGATCGATGAGGTGTCTACTTACCTAAATCAGCTTACTCAGGTACCAGTTTTTTCAATTTCAGCTGTTGCTAAAATCGGCTTGGATGCTTTGTTATCGAAAATCTGGCAATCTCTAGATCAGTTGTCAGTAGCAGATTGCTCAAAGGCAGCAGTCAACCTTCAACAGTCAACTTTCAAGGTTTAACCGGTAATTAATAAATAACTAATTATAAATTGCTAATTATTCAAGTAGTCATAGGCTTGTCGAGAAATGGTGCGAATCAGTTTTTCGGCACTGGCATCATTAAAGGGGCGTTTGACCATTACGCTGATAATGTAACGCTTGCCGTTGGGCATTTTTACCAAACCTACATCGGCCAGTAGTCGGCCAAGGGTGCCAGTTTTGTGGGCAATGGTGGCACCATTACCTAGTCCTTGGGGTAATAGTGTGTTGGTCTTAGTTTGGATCATGATATCGATCAGGTCAGTACGAGATTGGGGAGAAATCCACTTACCTTGCTCAAGGTGAAAAATCAAACTAGCCAGTTCTCTTGGGCTAGTGGTGTTTGTTCCTGGCAAATCTGGTAGGGGGTTGCGTAGTACGGTTTTTTTCAACCCCCAAGAGCGGAATCGTTGATTGAGAACTTCGATGCCACCAAGACGTTCAATCAGCATATTCGTAGCCGTGTTATCACTAATGGTGATCATCTTGGTTGCTACTTCCAGAGCTTTGTACTGTTTGCCTGGTTTTTGATATTGCATGTTTCCAGAACCACCAGCAATCATCTCTGGTTTCATGGTTATATATTCATCTAAGAAAACTTTGCCTGCATCTACATCCTGAAAGAAAGCAATTAGAATTGGTAACTTAATGGTGCTAGCAGCAGGAAAAATGAGACGGCTATTTGATTCTAGGAAAGCACCGGTATCGAGATCATGGATGAAGATTCCGGGTTGCAATTGGGGGTGTTGCTTTACTAGAGTTTGAATTTGTTTTTGTAAGGGAGATTTGTTGAGCAGCAGGGGTGTCAATTGAGAACTAATTGTCTGACTCAAAGTCTGCTGGACTTCAATTGGAGCATTGTCTGTGGTTTTGGTAGATGGTTGGCTAGCAGTACCCAAGCTCGATAATACGGTACCTGCGATCGCTCCGAGACCAATTCCTACAATCAGCAAACGGATAATCAAAATCCATAGCCTGGTAGAGGAGTTTTCGGAACGGCGCTCTCGGCGAGTTCTCCGAATTTGTACAGATTGGTGATTGGGGGTTGGGAGGGGTAGTCTAGCTTTTAGTTGGCTTGTTTTGGAGGATTTAGGGGAGAAATCAGCAACTAATTGTGGCTGAGGACGTTGCCGAATTGGATTACGAGAATTGGTTATGGTGGGAAAGGATGAGGAGGCTGCTGTAGCAAAGGGATTGAGTCTTCTACGAAGGTTTGGTAACTGGGGTGTTCGGTATGCTACCCTCAGCTGGGATTGACTGGAGCGAATTGCAGAAGGGTTTGGTGAACGGGATAGACGAGCACGGGTACGGGGGGTAGGTGGCGGGGTTGACCGAGATTTATGTGATTTTGGGGATGAGCTTTGGCGGCGCGTTTTCGGTTTTGCTTGGGATTTGGAGGATTTAATGTCCTTAGCTTGTGGCTGTTTAGTAAGGTGGCGACGCTGGCGGCGGCGGGAGGAGGTTGGTTTCTTTTGTTTTTCCACTGCTGAATCTTAGGCTGAGGTTTACCAGATACATAAAACCCGAAACAATCTGCTAGTTCTCGGAATTTTCTGAGTATGGTCTAATGATAAGGGAGAGAACTTTAATGGATGTAGCGCTATCAAGCTTCCCTTTCAGTTTTTCTTGAGTCTTCCGATTACAGAGTTTTGATCTAGTAGCAACAGTTGAAGCGCCCATCTATCACACCTCCAATAAAACCTATGCAAGCCTATTTTAGGACTGGTTTGGTTTTGATGGATCATCTACCCCAGACTTTGGTAAAAATTCTAGCGCCCATTCTACCTGGCGGACCATTCCTCTGAGCATGTTGATCTCTTCTGTGGTAGGGGTTGCTCGGTTTAATAGACGTCGCAGCTTTTCCATCCGTGCTGCTTTGGTATGGGGATAAAGATAACCAATGTTCAATAATAAGGCTTCTAGATGCTTAGAGTAGCGTTCTATCTGGTCCAAAAGAGCAGAATCTTGGTAGGGGGGAGCGGGGGATAAGGGTTGACTTGGGACCGGTGATGGCTGCTGTGTACTTTGATAAAGTTGATATTGATAAAGTTCATAACAGCAAACTGTTACGGCTTGGGCTAGGTTTAAGACTGGATAGGTGGAACTAGTGGGAATCCGGACAAACCGCTGAGCATGATTGAGTTCATCATTGCTCAATCCCCTAGATTCAGGGCCAAAAATCAGGGCAGAGGTTACGCCAGCTGACAATAACCAGGGTAAGGCGGTTCTGGGATGTTCGAGAGTAGTAGGGATGGCGCGGCTACGAGCAGTGGTTGCGATCGCTCTTTGACACCCGACTAAGCCATCTGGTATTGTTGCTACGACTTGGGCTTTTTCTAAGATATCTACCCCATGCACTGCCATCTGCTGTGCTTCTTGGCTGAGATGGTCACACTGAGGATTCACTAGCACCAGCTGCGATAACCCCATATTTTTCATCACTCGCGCTACAGAACCCACATTCAATGGACCAGCGGGTTCTACTAAAACAATCCTGACTCCCATATACATTTTCAAGGTTGAAGGTTGTTCTTGCCCAGGCGTCCCTTGTCGGGTAGGTTGAAGGGTAACCTTCAACCACAAAACAGTTGCACCCCACAAAACAGTTGCACCATTTGTGCAAGTTCAGGACTTACGCAAAACTGGGCAACAAACCCGCTGATGGTCTAGCGTGCCTTATTAAAGCACCCTACAGGTAGAGTCTCTGCCTCAGTCCTGGTTCCTCTTGTCCCTGCTGATGGGGAAGCGACTGCATCAAGACATGGTGCTATCTTTGAGGGCAACTTTGGTATTAACCACTTGATATTAACGTGAGTTGGACTCAAGTCTGGACTAAAAATTCCTCTGGATCAGTATCCCAATTTACCCAGCGAATTGCCTCACGGGCTGATTCTACATGAGGCGGCACTCGCATAATGTGAACAAAGTTGGTGCTAGGACAAGTCATCTTGAGTAGAAAAATTGGCTCGATATCGATATCGTTATTAATTTTTAATAGGGTGTATTCTTGCCAGGAATCCAATCCCTGTGCTTCTAGGTCTTGGCAAATTCGGGCGTAACCAATTCCTTCAATGAGGACTCGCCTAAGTTCAGCGTTGGGTTCTTCTAAAAGCCACCCTGCTTGCCACTGGTTGGGGTTGACTTTACCGTATTTTTCTGGTAGCGTCACGCCGTGATAGGAGTATAAGCTGAAACCATCGGCAAACTCCATGGCTGGCTGTCCTTCTCTATGAAGGCGGTGTTGAGTGTCAAATGAGAGCTTGGTTGGGCGATCGCAAACGAAGCAGATTTTTTCAAATGGGAACATCCAACTACAGTGTTTGACTAGGGATTGGAATATTTCCCATGTGGTTTGATGGTGAGGGCAATTTAGGACGGAAATATAAAAGTCAAACCGACTACTGTCAATACTCCAGTATAAGGGTGACATGAATAGTCTCAATTCAGTCCCAAGTTGTTCAAGTACTTGCAAGCCAATTCGAATTCGCTGTTGACTAACTGTTGAGGTATCTAGTTCATATAACAATTGGTTTTGCAATTGCCTGTGTAGTTGGGTTCCCATGGAAGTGTCCAAGGGTTGCCACAGTTTCTCTTCAAGTTGACGGCTAATCCGTTTAATGTTAAGCTTTCGCCCGAGTTGGTAGAGTAGCTCTTGTTGGAGTTCTTTGCCGAGTTGGGTGTTGAGATGTTGCCGTAGTTGACTAATCAATTGACTCTCCACTCTTGGCTGGAGTTGACTCTTTAGTTGGCTGTCAATGTGTTGCTGGAGTTGATTGAGGAGAATTTTAAAAAAACCGTAAGGGCTATCACAAAAAACAATATCTGGTACTGGTTTGCCAATGGCTGTATAGGCAGCGTTTATGGCTAATGTTGCTTCGTGACGATCAACGGCTCCAGTCAATAAAGATAAATTGTACCATTTTTCTTGATAATTTGAAATTAAAGTCTCTTGCTCTGGGGTAAGATGTTTGATGTTGGGTTGCCACATATCGCCATACCTGTGTTTGATATTCCGATTAAATCCCGATTTGAGAATAGTGCTGAGTGCTGAGTGCTGAGTGCTGAGTGCTGAGTTTAGTAAGTGGGGGAGTGTTTTCATCCAACGGTAGTTAGCTAGGAGTTATGGGATCTAATTAGTTATTCAGGTTAAGCTGGGTGTTTTTATGCTAAAGTATGTTTTTTGTCACAATTCTTAACAAATTAGTAAGCTGTCAGGTAATGCGCTACGCGCACGCTACTTGAGGTGCTAATGCGCTACGCGCACGCTACTTGAGGTGCTATTAACTTGTGTTTGACTACTTAGGATTGAGGATTAAATAATATGGCTATTCGGTACCTGTTATGCTAAACTGCTAAATTACATTAAATAAACCTACTACTTTATATAGCTTTGATATTTTGATAGTTGATTTTTTAGGCTAAATTAGCATACTAATTACGGAAGAACCCCCCTCTCGATCAATCATCGCTGTATTCTAAAACGCTATATTTTTGGCAAGGGGTTATAAGATAGCTACGATAATAAATTACTTGTAGCTCATCAAAATTACCTAAGCATGAACTGGTTTCCCCTATCCCGCAAACACTGTTCAACTAGCAAATTCCTAGCTTTATTTCTCTGTAGCTGCTTCCTAATTATTAGTTGTGGTGGTTCTCCTAGCAATCAACAGACAGGTTCCTCTAGCAGCAGTAACAGTAATAGACTCACTATCGGTACTACCCTAAAACCGAGAACCCTCGATCCAGCCGATGCCTACGAACTAGCAGCTAGTAACATCCATTACAGCTTAGGCGATCGCCTTTATACCTACAAGCTGGGTACCTCAGAATTAGTGCCACAACTGGCAACTGCTATGCCTACTATCAGCAAGGATGGCTTAACTTACACCATTCCCCTACGCCAAGGTGTAGTTTTTCATGATAACACCCCATTTAACGCTGAAGCCATGGCATTTTCCTTGCGTCGGTTTATCGAAAATGGTGGCAAGCCCTCTTCTCTACTCGAAGGTTTGGTAGATTCGATTGAACCCTCTGGAGAATACGAACTGACGATTAAACTCAAAAATCCCTTCGCCGCCTTTCCAGCACTATTAGCTTTCTCTGGAACTTGTGCTGTTTCCCCCAATGCCTATGAAATTGGTAGTGGTAAATTTGAACCGACCAAATTTGTAGGCACTGGTCCTTATAAACTAGTCAAGTTTAGTCCTAATGGGATTCGCCTAGATGTGTTTGAAGACTATTGGGGTAAAAAACCTGCCAATCAGGGATTAAACGTTCAAATCCTCACCAATTCCGCTAATTTATTCAATTCCATCAAAACTGGTGCTGTAGACATTGGTTATCAAAGTTTAGATCCCGATCAAATCCTCAGTTTGCAAAAAGGAGCAGCATCTGGGGGTTGGCAAGTCATAGAATCTCCCAGCAATAATATTAACTACATGGTGCTCAATACCCAGATGGCACCGTTGGATAAACCAGAAGTCAGACAAGCGATCGCTGCGATTGTTAATCGTAAACTGATCAACGAACGGGTGCTAAGAAACCAAGCTGCACCAGCCTTTAGTATCATTCCCACTAGCTTTGATGTTTCCAAGCCAACCTTTAAAGACGCCTACGGTGACGGTAATATTGCCAAAGCCAAAGAACTGCTAGCCAAAGCGGGATTTACTAAAGACAATCCGTTGACATTAGAAATTTGGTATTCCTCAGGTTCAGCAACCCGACAACAACTTGCCAGTCTTCTGAAAGAATATGCTGCCCAGGAACTTGGGGGAATTGTGGAAATCCAGCCCCAAACTGTGGAGTCAGCGAATTTCTTTGGCAATCTAGGTAAGGGAGTTTATCAGAGTGCCTTAGTCGATTGGTATCCTGACTTTTCTGACCCCGATAACTTTATTCAGCCCTTAGTCAGTTGTACTAAAGGTTCCCTTGGGAAAGGGTGTGAAGCTGGAGCCAGTCGCTCTCAGGGGTCGTTTTATTATAGCGATCGCATGAATGAACTGATTCAGCAACAGCGTCAGGAATCAGATCCAGCCGCCCGAAAGCAGATTTTTGCTGAGATCCAAGAACTGTTAGCAAAGGATGTACCCTTAATACCGTTATGGCAACCAAAGGAATATGCTTTTGCCCAGTCAGGCTTAAAGAATGTCCAGTTAGACCCGATTCAACAATTGCCACTGTGGGAGATTGATAAGGGAAATTAGGTTAACGGGCTGCCCCCGTGCTTTAAGCCGGGGGAAAGTTCAACCCCCCAAAGTTCTACTTCTGTTGGATTGACAAAATCCTCATTAACTGGTAGGTTTTGGTGAAAAGCAATATTAATAGGAATAAAGCCAAGTACAAAAGAACTGAAAAACATCACAGCAACCACATCAAGCTCACTGAAAGAATTTTGGTTTGACCCTTGAGAACGACTCATATTGACCTACCTCGTTTTTTTAGCCTTTCTTCTCAGTTTCAACGGGTAATGTAGGGGATCAGGTGTGTTTTAGAGGAAATTTTTATGTATAATTTTATGTATAGTTTGATAGTTAAAGTTTTTTTTTATAGTTCAAGTTTATAGTTAAAGCTTGAGCACTATTTTGTGGTCTTAATTTTTCAGCAACAAATAGTACAACTCTCCTGTATCATTAATCAGCCCTGCCCGATTACCTGCCAATTTACCAGTACCCATAAATATATCCACTCGACCCGGCCCTTTAATCGCACTACCAGTATCCTGATCCAACACATAGCGACTGACCAGCCTAGATTCCAACTGACCCACAGCATTGGGATAAGGAATACTAGTTTGGATAAGGGCCAAGGCTCCTGGAGGCATGATAGATTTATCCGTAGCAATCGAGCGCTCAGCCATTACTGGCAAACCAAGACTACCGGTAGCAGGTGCCCCCCTGGTTTCGCGAAAGAACACAAAACTTTTATTGCGGGGTAAATATTGACTCAGTTCCGTCGGTGAAGTGCGGAAATAATCGATCACCGCAGGCAGGGTCAGTCCTTCTAGCTCGATCTTGCCATCGTTAACCAGTTGTCCCCCGATACTAGTGTAGGGATGACTCGTCTTACCGGCATAGCCCACGCTCATCAAGGTGCCATCCGGCATTCTAACTCGCGCTGAACCCTGAACGTGAATCAAAAACGCCTCTAAGCGATCGCGTAACCAAACTAGTTCTTTCCCTCGTAGTGGGCTATTTTTCCCTAAACCATCCCATCCTTCCAATGCCGCACGGGTTGGGTGAGGTTTTTGCCAACGTTGGAAATCAGAAGGTAGTCGGTAAAGGGGATAGCGATACTCAGCACTAGGTGTGCGACTCCCAGCATACACTGGCTCAAAATAACCCGTGAACCCAACAGTTCCCTGATTGTCCTTCCCCACACTCTTGTAAAAGACAAACTCTTGTTGGATAGCAGTTTGCAACGCTTGAGGAGTAGGGGACTTGATCAGAAGTTGGCGGAAACGGACTAGAGAACGGCGGACGCGATCGCGAGTTACTCCTGGTACGGAATAGTTTTGGTAAGCCTTAGCAGCACTAGGGGTTTTCAGATAACGCAAGCTATTGTCTATGGCTTTCAACATGGCTCGCCAGTCCCCTGACTGACCACCAGGACGCTTCCAAAGCTGTTCATCTAAACCCAATGGATCCTGATTGAACTTAACAGTCTCTAGTTGAACCGCTTCCAGAGGAACACTAGCAACTGCAGCACCACTAATCATCGGTAGGAGGGCTATTCCTATGGTCAGGGAAATCCTAGTTAGAGTTTTTCTCATACTTGCCAAGAATTCAATCACCAGCTATTGCCCAGTCAAAGCAGTCAAGCTGTATTAAAAACGTTCGACGCTACCAGAGAAAATAGGTTCCACCCGGATAGCAGTGATACGAGCAGGACGTACTACCATGTACTCCCCTTGGACATTTTTAATGGGTACGCTAATGAAGTCTTCAGAGTTAGATTTTGGGATAAGTTCGCCACTATACCACTTTTGAAACTCTTTAATTGTGGCAAACCGTACTTCTTCCCGGTGACCACTTGACAAAAGAATGTGAACAGCGTACTCGTCTGGGGTTCTTGGCATAGAAAATTCTCCTTAATCCATGCCAACTATTATCAGCGACCTTGAAGGGGAAGGCAAAAAGTCAAAGGACAAAGGTCAAAGGGATTTCCAATACACCAAATCCCCTTACACGTCCTTTGTCCTTTATCCACCAGTCTTGCTTGACATTCACAGACTACTTAGGTTGATAAATTAAACCGTTTTAGCAAATTTTCCATCACCGTTGGCAACATTTGGCGCAGTTCCTGTGGATTTTGGCAGATCAGCTGCTGGTAGCTAGGCAGATCAAAAGGAAACTGTCCTGGTAAATCTGGTCGTTTCATGTTCACGAGCAAAATCTGTTCCGTCGGCTTAGCCGTTAAAGCATAGCCAATTTCCACACAAACATAGGGACTAGGAATCAGTAAGGGTTTGTTTTCCGTTGCTAGACCAGCCACCGGGGTGCCATCAGCAATGAATACCAGACTTTTGCGGATTTTGCGCATCTGGGTACTACCCAGGCGCATTGGTTGACCAATTGGGCGTCGGGATTCTTCTAGGGTTAGGGGTAAACGCGATCGCTTATTAAAGGTATCTAGGGTATCTGACAGGGTGCTACGCAAAGCCTCACTAGAGGCACTGTATTCAGTCTGGTAACTCACAAAGATTATTGGCGACAGTTGTGCCATTACCTCTCGCTTCGTGAAGTAAATCTCGTGAGAAATCAAGTCAATATTGGAAATGGCATAGCCCCCACTACCTTCTATGTAAAACTCGACTGTTTCCCCTGCTAGGTAACGCATAAACCATTCAGAGTTTTTTACATCCTGGCTATCATCCAAAAAATCTGCTCTTAAGCCTGACTTAAGCAAACTATTTTTGCTCAAACGCAGGTCATGGTGGCGTTTCTCCAATTCTTTGATGGGTTCGTATTTCTGGAGATACCAGGCTTTTAGGGCAATAATGGCCATGATGTTTTCTAATAGGCACGGTTTCCCGACGCCCGCAGCTAAAATTCTCGTTTCGGAATTTTAGCAGTAACAGGTGATATCTTCACCACATTCATCGGCCAGATAAGACAGTGCTCGGAAGCGCAGGGCTACCACTTCATCATAGACAGGATTGAGTTTACACAATGGTGGAATCCGAAGTAGAGTGCGATTGAACAGTTTAATCTGCCGTTCAAAAGGACACTGGGCTGGAATTAGTCGGCAGAGACGGTGGGCTAATTTGGGGTTATCAACCTCAATTTGGTTCAGCCACTGCCGTAATGACTCCAGCAGATCAAAAGTCTTCCTGGTCTTGCCGAGTAAGGCAGGAATTGTAATCTTGGAGGAATCTGTTCCTGGGTTAATCCAAACCCGACTTGTAATGATTAGCTTACTTATTGTATAATCAGATACACTCATGTCTTTTACCTGTGATACTACTAGTAGGCGGTAATCCAGTCGCCTGTAATATAACTACACAAGATATCTTTCTCATACCGGATTGACAGAGGATCATTTTTATGTATATCTTGCCAGAGCAAGATAACACCCCCCCTCTGCCTGAGGAGAGCCGATCTTGGTGGTTATTACAGGCATACCGCCTTTTTTTTGTCGTTACCCTATCACTATTGGAATAGGGTCTTTTCGCCGCTGGATATCAGCAGCTGATCTTAAAATCGAATTAAATATATATAGTCAATCGACACAAACATGACTGGGTTAGGACAAATCCTATAGATAGCAGTTAGTGTAAACCAGGTAAGCTAATACCCATTTACGCTGCTCAATTGAAGCCATTGGTGCGCGATAGTTCTGAGGGACATAAACTGAGCTTTTGGTTTAGTACTCCAGGGTCAGCTCCTTCGCTAGCTCCTTCGCTACAGGGGCATCAGAGCTGATAGCTGGCAAGGGTAGCTTTGAGAGCAGCAAGCTTAAAGCATAGTTTACTGTTAAGGGTTAAGCATCAACTGCCAACAAGCTGTGACGAATTTGAATAGATCAGTTTAGTGTGTACTAGCTTATCTGTGAAACTAGCTTATCTGTGTAATTAACTGCATCTACTGATATGCTGCCAAGATCCGTAATGACCAAGCTTGGTCACTCTTACTGAACTTTGGCAATTTGGCAATAGGGATTGAGTAATCACACTGATTAGAATAACTCATCATTGCTATTAGAATAACTCATCACTAGCTCTAATGTCGTAAAAAAAAAGACTGACTTCAACATTTAGTTGTTTCCTGAGTGTTGAAGTCAGTCTTTTTGGGAATTAAGGACGAAAATAAGGGAAAAAGGACGCCAAGGGCGAACCTTTACCCTTCTGCTTATGATGCCACTTTGGCAGTAGAGCGCCGACGTCGTGTACCTGTGACCTTAACTGGTGGTTCCTCTGGGGTTTGCAGCAAGAACACCACCAGCGGACGACTCCTGAGTTCCCGGCGAGCTAAACGCTGGAGGTCAGCTTGAATTTGCTTTTGCAAGCCTTCCCAATCAATTTCAGTAGCTTTCCCTGTCAAGGATTTATCAAAATCTGACCAGCGATCGCTTAATGTCCGTTCAATTCTTTTGATCACCAACTGTTGCAGGAGGGATGTTTCTAACGGTGAGACCACACCCCGAAGATGAATTTCTGGCTTGGCAAGGAGTTTGCCATCCCAACTGAGTGCGGCAGCTACAGTCACTACTCCATCTCCAGCCAACTGCTGACGTTCTTTCAAAACATTGTCATGAACAATACCAGTGCGGTCTACCAGTTCAATACCTGAGGGGACGTTACCTGTAATACTAATGCTGTCCTCAGATAACTCCACCACATCCCCATTATCGGTAATCACAGTATTTTCCACAGGGATACCCATAGTATGAGCCATCTTGGCATGTTGAACTAGCATTCGATGTTCACCATGCACCGGCATAAAGAATTTTGGTCGTGTTAGAGCCAACATCAGTTTATGGTCTTCCTGAGCCCCGTGACCAGAAACATGAATGCCATGCTTACGACCATATACAACATTGGCTCCCAGCTTCATTAACCGATCAATGGTATTCACCACCGCAATAGTATTACCAGGAATGGGGTTGGCAGAGAAGACCACTGTGTCCCCTGCTTGGATTTGAATTTCCCGGTGTTCCCCTTTAGAAATGCGAGTCATTGCGGCTAGCGGTTCACCTTGAGAACCCGTTGTCAGAATCAGAATTTTTTCTGGTGCTATATTTTTAACGGCTTTTAAGGGCTCAAACAAGTTATCTGGGCATTTAATGTAACCCAGGCTACGAGCGTGGGCAATCACATTCAGCATGGAACGACCCACAATTGCCACCTTCCGGTTTTGTTTTTGGGCGATATCCAGGACTATACTTATCCGGTGAACTGAGGAGGCAAAGGTAGTCACTAGGACTCGTCCTGGTGCTTGGGCAATGGCTCGTTCTAGATTCGGATAAACCGAACGTTCAGATGGAGTATGTCCAGGAACTTCGGCGTTAGTCGAGTCACTCATCAAGCACAATACCCCTTTTTCCCCATGTTCCGCTAGTCTTTGGAAATCGAAGAATTCTCCATCCACAGGGGTATGGTCAACTTTGAAATCACCTGTATGGATAATCACACCTACTGGCGTACGAATGGCAATGGTAAAGCTATCAGCAATCGAGTGAGTGTTGCGAATAAATTCTACAAGGAATGAAGAACCGATACGTACCGTTTCACGGGGCATTACACGTTTCAATTCTGTGTGGTCAGCTACACCAGCTTCTTCTAGCTTGCCTTGAAGTAATGCCATGGCTAAGCGGGGTCCATAAATCACGGGAATATCAAATTGCTTTAAATGATAGGGAATGCCACCAATATGGTCTTCATGACCGTGAGTGACAATCATGCCCTTGATTTTGTGCTGATTTTCCCGTAAATAGGTCATATCGGGGAGGACGATATTAATTCCATGCATCTCATCATTAGGGAAGCCAATCCCAGCATCTAAGAGCAGGATTTCGTCATTGAATTCAAAAACACAAGTGTTCTTGCCAATTTCATGGAGTCCCCCCAGAGGAATAATTTTTAAAGCTGGTTTAGATGTTTGCTTAGTCATTTGACTCCTCGTTTTTTTTGTTAGTAAAAATTTGAAAAAAAAGTGATAACAATTACCTTTTCAATATAGATATTCATCACACATATAAAGCAATGATGTAGAGCTTTTTATGATAAAATCATTATTAGCAAATAAACGTGAAAATAATAGGAAAGAAAATAATAGAAAAAAATTAGGGAGAAAGAAAGCAAAACTTAAATTAACTATTCATAGCTCACTAATCTCCCTCGCAATCCATAACATAGTCTTCGCTAAGAGGTCATTCATCTTTCCTCCCTTACAAAGCGAAGATAGATCTGATCAAAGGTAATTGGTACAAAAAAATGAGTACAGATTTAAATTAAATCCAGCTCAATTAGAACCTCCTTTAAACGGGATTTTAATTCAGAAGGTAGCTCGCAAAGGGGTGAGCGAAAACTACCCACCTGCCAACCTTGAAGTTCTAGTGCTGTTTTGATGGGGATAGGATTGGTAGTACAAAAGAGTACTTTAAATAAGGGAAAAAGTTTGAGGTGAATAAGAGTCGCCTCGGTAGTTTTCCCCTTCTCAAAAGCTTTAATCATCTGTTGAATTTGGGAACCAACCATATGACTGGCTACACTAACTACACCTGATCCTCCTAGTGCCAGGGTGGCTAGGGTAAAGGAGTCATCGCCAGAATAGATAGCAAAATCTGGTGGGGTTAAACGCCTAATTTGACTAGTCTGTTCGAAGTCGCTACTAGCCTCTTTAACAGCTACGATATTAGGAATTTGGGCTAAACGAGCAATCGTCTCCGGTTGGAGATTTTGTCCTGTGCGACCCGGTACATTGTAGAGCATCAGGGGAAAGTCAGGACTGGATTTGGCGATTGCTTGGAAATGCTGGTATAGTCCTGACTGTGGCGGTTTATTGTAATACGGTACAACTTGTAATGATCCATCTAACCCTAGTTTAGCAGCTTTTTCAGTAGCAGCGATCGCTTCTTCTGTAGAATTTGAACCCGTTCCAGCAATTACCTTGGCTTTACCTGCAACTGCTTTTTGGACTACTTGGAATAGTTGGTACTCTTCATCCCACGTAAGGGTAGGAGACTCACCAGTGGTGCCACATACCACCAAAGTATCTGTCCCATTATCAACCAAATGAGTTGCTAAATTCTCTGCCACAGCATAATTGACGCTGCTATCTTCCCTAAACGGCGTAATCATCGCCGTTAGCACACGTCCAAAATTGACCACCCTTTTCTCACTCCTCATTAATTATTGGTCATTGGTCATTAGCCATTATTCATTAGTCATTGCTATTTGGTAAAGCTTGCTGTTCCAGAATACTTTTTGCGCTTCTAAAAAGGACTAAGGACTTGGGACTAAGGACTTTAGCAAATTTTTTGCTACCAATAACTCAGCAATTTGCACTGCATTCAAGGCAGCACCCTTACGAATCTGGTCTCCACTCAACCAAATTTCTAGACCACAAGGGTGAGAAAGGTCTTGTCGAATCCTACCCACTAGTACTTCGTCATTACCCGACGCATCAATAGGCATAGGGAAGTAGTTCGCCTGCCAATCTTCTACTAGTTTTACTCCAGGGGCAGTGGCTAATATTTCTCTTGCCTTAGCTACTGGCATGGGTTGGTCGAACTCTAGGTTAACTGCTTCTGAGTGAGCACGGAGTACGGGAACCCGTACACAGGTAGCACTAATTTTTAACTGTGGAGCATTAAATATTTTGCGGGTTTCATTGACCATCTTCATTTCTTCCTGACAGTACCCCTGCTCATTTAAGGGGGAGTTGTGGGGGAACAAGTTAAATGCCAGGGGATAAGGAAAGCTTTCTGTTGGTGGCGTTTTTCCTTTCAAAATTGCCTGAGTCTGTAATTTTAATTCTTCCATCGCTTTCATTCCAGCACCACTAGCGGATTGATAAGTAGCTACCACTATGCGTTTTACTGGCTGTACCTGATGTAATGGCCATACTGCCATACCCATTAAAATCGTAGTGCAATTGGGATTGGCAATAATTCCTTGATGATTTGCTGCTGCCTCTGGATTGATTTCCGGAATCACTAGAGGTACTTGTGGATCCATCCGAAAGGCACTGGAGTTATCAATGACCACTGCACCACTTTCTACAGCAATAGCCGCCCAAGCTTTCGACGTTGCCCCCCCAGCTGATGCTAAGACCAAATCTACCTGATCAAAAGAGTGCTCTCCCACCGCTTCCACTCGTAACTTTTCTCCCTGAAAGGGGATGACACGACCAGCAGAGCGGGGTGAGGCTAACAGCTTAAGGTCAGCCAGTGGGAAGTTTCGGCTTTGCAAGAGTAACCGTAGTTCTTCACCTACAGCACCAGTTGCGCCTAAGATGGCAACGCGAACTTGACTAGACAAATGACTTTCCTCCACTCATTCAATTCAACATACTTAATCTTTTGATAATTTAATCAGTAGACTTCGCGACAGTTGTCAGGAGATAGGATACAGGAGACATAAAACAGTAACAATAATTGACGAAAACAGTATCAAAAAAATACTTTTGCCAGAGGTCTAGTGCATTCTTTAAGAGTATCTAAATTTTTTTTACCTTACTAGGTATTTAACCTCTGATAACGGTTAGGTATAGCAGGTAAGCGCTATAAAAATTGATCCAAAATGTGATAATAAGGAAGAATTACGACCATATTAGAGCTGATTCGTCAAGTAAATCTTAATAAGTCTGAAAGCCTTGCTATGATTGTCTTTTGGTTATTAAATAGTTCAAATGTTCTATTTGAGCCCAAGCCTTATCCTACAATGATTACAGCGAGTTTACGAATCAGCTCTTAAGCCTTGATTTTCAGGACTATTGCACTTTTTGATCAATATTGTTGTAAATAATGCCTCCTTATTGATTCTTTCCCTTACCCTGTTCGCTATAGCCCATTGGCGTCTTAATAAAATGCCTGGAATGCCCAAATATTAATAAACTTATCAATTAGCGCGAGTTTAATCCCTCACACTGCCCTATTAAGCTCAGGCCAGAGTCATCGACTGGCGTGTTAGGTACACTTAAAAAGCTCTGATCGACTAAGAGCTTGCTTAAAGGCTGTAGTAACCACCTATAGATAGTATTCTCTACTGCCGTAAAAGAACTGGTAGATGTGCTTAACGCTTAACTGGTTGTTAGAATCAGCATACCATAATTGCTTTGGATTCTCCCGTCTAGTTCCATCCGAGGTAGAAATTGTCCATCTGTATCGATACTCGATAACCATTAATTTTCACCTCTACTCCTTTGGATATCGGCGTTTTGACTCAAACCCCTTGAGAAATTCGTCCCTTGCGACTTTGTTGCCAAACCCTTTGATGAGAACCACCGCCGACTAGGGCAACTAGTGCATGTGGATAAATACCTTGGCTGACACAATGTAAATCTTTTTGGTGAATTTTGTTGGTCGAAGCAGGCAACACCTAAAGTAATATAGGAGTCCCCAGGTCGAATCTTTGATTCAGCCAGGTTGACTATCCATTGTCCCGACTCATTAAACAATTAACTCTTCACACCCAAGCGTCAATGAAAGTAACTCAGGAAAAACTTCCCGCTAGCCAGGTTGGTCTGGAAATTGAAATTCCAGCTGAAACGACCAAACAAGCCTATGAAAAGGTTTTACAGAACCTTTCCCGTACAGTCAAAATTCCTGGGTTTCGCCAAGGGAAGGTACCCCGTCAGGTTTTGCTACAACGTCTTGGTGCCCAACAGGTAAAAGCTGCTGCCATCGAAGATTTGCTCGACAGTAGTCTAAAGCAGGCGATTGAGCAAGCCCAAATTGAGGCACTAGGGAACTATAATTTAACCTCTACCTTAGAAGATTTGCTCAGCCAGTTCAAACCTGGAGAACCCCTAACCTTCAGCGCATCGGTGGATGTGCCACCAGTGGTCAATTTAGGGGAATACAATGGCTTAAGTGTGAAAGCTGAGGAAACTAAGGTTGAACCGGATGCCGTCGGGAATTTTCTCGAACAACGGCGTGTTGAGCAGGCTACCTTAGTACCAGTGGAATCACGCCCAGCTCAGATGGGAGATGTGGTCGTGGTGGATTACGTCGGTCGATTTACTGGTGATAGCGAAGAGGATGAAGGCTCAGTAATCCCTAACGGTGAGGCTAAGGATTTTGAAATTGAACTTGGGGAAGGCAAGTTCCTAGAGGACATTCTTCAAGGCATCGTTGGTATGAATCCTGATCAGATTAAAGAAGTACCAGTGACTTTTCCTGAAGATTACCCCCTAGAAGATTTAGCTGGCAAGTCATCGGTCTTTAGCATCACCCTAAAAGAAATCAAGGAAAAAGAGCTGCCAGAGTTAGATGACGACTTCGCTCAAGAAGTTAGTGATAAAGAAACCTTGGCAGAGTTACGGGAATATTTACAGCAGGAGTTTCAGGAAAAAGCTGATCAAGAAACCCAAGCCAGCAAGGAGGAGGCTTTAATCAACGCTCTGCTGGAAAAGGTTGAAGTTGACTTGCCTGAAACGCTAATTGACCAGGAACTCCAAACAATTTTGACCCAAACAGCCATCCAGATGCAACAGTTGGGCATGGATGTCAAAAGGCTGTTTACCGAAGAGAATCTACCACAGCTGCGAGAAAGATCACGTCCTGATGCCATCCAAAGCCTCCGACAATCCCTAGCCCTTAAGGAAATAGCTACACGTGAATCCCTAACCGTTGAAGAGTCGGAAATAGAAGCGAAAAGTCAAGAATTGATGAAGGAGTTGGCTGGTCAAGAGGTAGATCCGGATCGGCTGCGGGAATTCGTCGAGTCCGATTTGCTCAAACTCAAAGCCATTAAATGGTTAGAAGATCACGCTACTATAGAGCTGGTTCCCAAAGGAACCATCACCGAAGAAGAAACTGAAGCAGAAGACACGGCCGTTACAGTAACCGAGCTAGAAACAACGGATGCGGCTTCCCAGACTATTGAAGTACCAGCTGAACCTGTTTCTGAGTAAATCGTAGCGTTGGCCTTGTTGGTGATCTGCCCAGGGTAGAAGGTAGCGAGTTGCTAAGGTGTTGTGCATTTAACTTTGTATAATTCTGAGACTGAAACCCAAGGCTCAGCTTAGATCCCTTAGAAGAAACACGCCTTAGCTCAACAGCTTAGGCTTATCTATAAGCCTCAACTCTATAACCGTCAACTGTTGCACCAACAAGCAAACAGTTAAGGCATAATAGTTTGTATAGAGACTTTGACTTTATGCCTATTCGTGCCCTTGTTAGATAGCACCTTTATTAGTAAATCCAGAGGTCTTGACGAATTGTATCCTATGCTGCAATCTGTGTCCCCTCATTCCTCAATCACCAGCTTAAGTTCTCTAGACCAATACCAAATCACCTCCAGTAGTACTGTTGTACCAATGGTGGTAGAGCAGTCTGGAATGGGAGAACGAGCATTTGACATTTATTCGCGGCTGCTGCGAGAACGCATTGTGTTTTTGGGAACCCAGGTCGATGATGTGGTAGCTGACTCAATTGTTGCCCAGCTGTTATACCTAGAAGCTGAAGACCAGGAAAAGGATATCCAATTGTATATCAACTCCCCAGGTGGCTCGGTAACTGCAGGGATGGCAATATATGATACGATGCAGCAAGTGCGCCCTGATGTGGTTACCATATGCTATGGCTTAGCTGCTAGTATGGGCGCATTTCTCCTAGCAGGGGGAGCTGCTGGTAAACGGATGGCATTGCCCAATTCTCGGATTATGATTCACCAGCCCCTTGGCGGTGCTCAGGGACAAGCGGTGGATATAGAAATTCAAGCTAAGGAAATTCTATACCACAAGCAAACCCTTAACGAATTACTGGCTAATCACACCCGTAAACCAGTGGCTCAAATTGCCGAAGATACCGAACGCGACTTTTTCATGTCAGCGGCGCAAGCTAAAGACTATGGTTTAATTGACCAGGTGATCTCCCGGCAGAATCTTCCTAACCAGGAAGCAGCTGTCGCTTCTATGTAGAAAGAGGCTTCTTATGTCTAAATACGACTCCCATCTAAAATGTTCCTTCTGCGGTAAGTCTCAAGAGCAAGTACGCAAATTAATTGCTGGCCCCGGAGTCTATATTTGTGATGAGTGTGTTGATTTATGTAATGAAATTTTAGATGAGGAGTTACTCGATTCCGGTGCGCCTGCTCCCCAGCCTGCTCCTCGACCAGAACCTGCTAAGAAACGTCGTCCCCGTGCCAACCGCATTTCCATGAATCAGATTCCCAAACCCAGGGAAATTAAACGGTATCTAGATGACCATGTGATTGGTCAGGAGGAAGCCAAAAAAGTTCTGTCAGTGGCTGTGTACAACCACTACAAGCGCCTAAGCTTGCTCCAATCTAAAGCTCAGGGTCAGGGTCAGGGAATAATGGATGATGGCATAGAGCTACAAAAGTCCAACATTCTTCTAATTGGTCCTACGGGTTGTGGTAAAACATTACTCGCCCAAACCTTAGCCAAAATATTAGATGTGCCTTTTGCTGTGGCAGATGCCACAACCCTGACAGAAGCTGGTTATGTTGGGGAAGATGTAGAAAACATCTTACTGCGACTATTGCAAGTGGCAGATCTGGATGTAGAGGAAGCCCAGCGGGGGATTATCTATATCGATGAAATCGATAAGGTAGCCCGCAAGAGTGAAAATCCCTCTATTACCAGGGATGTTTCTGGGGAAGGAGTCCAGCAAGCATTACTGAAAATGCTAGAAGGAACCATTGCTAATGTGCCCCCTCAAGGTGGACGCAAACATCCTTATCAAGACTGTATTCAGATTGACACCAGCAATATTCTGTTTATTTGCGGTGGCGCGTTTGTTGGTCTGGAGAAGGTGGTCGAGCAACGCCTAGGCAAGCGTTCCATGGGATTTATTCAGCCTGGAGAGCATAACTCGAAGGAAAAGCGAACAGCAGATATTCTGCGACACTTGCAGCCAGATGACTTGGTTAAATTCGGCATGATTCCCGAGTTCATTGGTCGTATACCAATGGTAGCGGTCATTGAACCCCTGGATGAGGAAGCCCTGATGGCAATTTTGACAGAACCCAAGAATGCACTGGTAAAACAGTATATAAAGCTGCTGAAGATGGACAATGTCAACTTGGAGTTTATGCCAGATGCAATTCGAGCGCTGGCCCAGGAAGCTTACCGTCGTAAAACCGGTGCTAGGGCGTTAAGGGGCATTGTGGAAGAATTGATGCTGGAAGTGATGTACGAGTTGCCTTCTCGTAAGGATGTCACTCGCTGTACAATCACTAGGGAAATGGTAGAGAAGCGCTCAACTGCTGAACTATTGGTTCATCCTTCTTCATTGCCAAAGCCAGAATCAGCATAGTAGTAATTTATCATTGGCCAAAACCAAATTTATCGGTTGTTAATTGTTAATTGTTAATTGTTAATTGTTGATTGTTGATTTTCAATTAACAAAGGACAAAGATCACAAAATGCCTTACATTCAAATTCGGGGTGTAGAACACTACTATGAATGGGTAAAGAAGTCAACACCTTGTGGAAATAAACCTGTGATGGTCTTTATCCATGGCTGGTGTGGCTCGTCTCGCTACTGGGAAAGTACCGCTAAAGCTCTATCCAATACTTTTGACTGCCTCCTATATGACCTAAGGGGGTTTGGTCGGTCAAAATTGCCCCAACAGGGGACAAACTTGACCTATGAGATGGAGGACTATGCTGAAGATTTAGTGGTGTTGTTAGATACCCTGGGACTTGATCGTATCTATATCAATGCCCACTCCCTAGGGGCATCTGCTGCTACAATGTTTCTCAATCGTTATCCTGGGCGGGTTGAACAGGCAATTTTGAATAATAGCGGTATTTTTGATTATGACGAGAAATCCTTCACCGCTTTTCACAAAGTTGGTGAGTTAGTAGTTAAGTTCCGCCCCGGTTGGTTGTTAAATATTCCCTTAGCCGGTACCGTGTTCATGATGCGATTTTTGCACCATCCCCTACCTAGGGCAGTGAGCCGGGTTTTTTTGGCAGATTACCTAATGGCTGATTATGAAGCAGCTTTGGGAACAATGCTGACTGCGGTTAGTAAGTATGCGGCTGAGGTAATGCCTAATAAGTTCGCTCAGTTAAAGGTGCCAACCCTGCTAGTTTCTGGTGAATACGACAAAATTATTCCTTCAGCACTAGGGCGTAGAGCATCACAATTAAGTCAAAACGTCAAGTATGTTGAAATTCCTGATACAGCTCACTTTCCGATGTTGGAGGCTCCAGGGGTTTATCTAGAGCAGGTACTGGAGTTTATTTGTGTGAGCTGAGGCTTAAAGAAATTAGTACTCTTCGGGTGAAATAAGTGGTTAGTGCTCAGAATACTCAACACCACAGGAATAGGTTAAAAAATCAGGAAACCCCCAACCTGTAAAAGCTGGGGGCGGTGATCAGGGTGCATCTACTACTTCCTTATTCGATTAGGTGTGACCCTTCTCCGGAAAGATTTTGATAGTGAGTTCGCTTCAAGATAGTATCATCGGCAATGGGCTATCATCGGCAATGGGCTGACGGGGAGATGGGGAAATAAGCTAGTATGTATGACGGCAACTAGGTCTTTCCAGATTAGTGTGCCCAGGCTACTGATGTTAATTTTTATTAATAGCTCAGTAATTTCCTTAACTTACTGAAAAATATATTTAGGAATTTACAGCAAGTTGTGAGTAATATTATCTCTGGTAACCGAGTTAGAACAGAGACATAACTGCTGAAAATGAGCAAGGGAGATGGGCTACTCAAGTTTATTTGGCTCCATCATCCCTCCCCCATCTACATCAGGGAGCAATATTAATATGGCAGATCTGGTTCAGAATCTAGTTGAAACGGAAGTCAAGCAACACCAAAACAAGACTGCAGGAGATGACCCTTTCCAGCCTCAAGCTTGTAAGTATCGCCAAAGTAAGTTAAAAAATATACTAAAAACACTGCAAAACACCTTAGCAATTTGTCAAACTAACGAAGATTTGACTGGTCAAGTGGATACTCTCAAACGCATTGGGTTAGTTCATTGCCGTTTGGGAGAGTATGCCTGGGGCATCAAGTGTCTCCAGCAAAGTTTACAAATGGCCAATGATGTTGGTTCGCCCAAGAGTGTAGGGGTCATTCTTCATCATCTCGGAATGGCTTATTGCAAGACTAACCAGGATGATAAGGCATTTAAGGTTTATCTAAAAGCATTGAGGATTTTCCAAAAAACTCAAGATCACTCAGAAATTGCTAAAATACTTAATCACCTAGGGGAAATTCACAATAGCTGGCATCAACCAGTGCTGGCTCTGAGATGCTTTCGCCAAGCCATGAAGATTTTTCAAAACTTAGGCAATTCAGTTGAGGGCGAAGGCAGAGCACTGGAAAATATAGGGGAAGCTTATACCCAGCTTGGAAGATACCGTCAAGCTCTTGCTGTCTTGGAGCAAGCCCTAACCATTCACGAAAAAAAAACATCCTCTCGTTACTCTAGTCGCAAGTTAACTACTCTTGAGAGGATTGGCACAGTTTACTTCCGACTAGGTGAGGAACTACGGGCATTGGATTTCTATCATCAAGCTTTGGAGATTGGTCAGCAACTGAGTAAATCACTTCATGGTAACACCAGAAGCTTGGATTATATCGGAGCGGTTCACTACCACTTGGGAAATTACCCCCATGCCTTAGCGTATCACTTACAAGCCTTAAGACTTTGGCAAGAAATCGCCCATCCTGGGGAGGGGGAGAGCTTGTTCCATGAAAAGGCTGAATTTTCTCAACTCAGGACAGTTTATAACTGTCTGGGTATATCTGAGCAAGGGGTGCAGTGCAGCCAACAAGTACACAAGATGATCATTAACTGTGGTTACCGAGTTAGTGAAGAAGAGATTAGCCAGTATCTTAGTCACGGTGGAACGATAAACCATAACGTAGAATGATTAATGCCTGGTAGCCTAAAGACTCGTTACAATAAAGATTCAAACCCCCAATAATTTCCATTTAACGACAATTAGATAATTATCGATAAACAGCAAAACTGTGAACTGGCAGAGCCGATTTACCTATAAGCTGTAAAGCATCTAGTTTATGAGACACTCTAAGCTAAATCTTGGGTTACAGCCTGATAATTATCTTTCTTGACGATGCACAACAACTTAACACCAAGCAAAATTAGGAGTCAAACGTAAGCAATGGCACAAGCAACTGAGTCACAGCAAAAAGGTATTCAACTGACAGATAAAGCCCTAAAGCATGTTTTAGCCCTGCAACAAAGCCAAGGAAAAGACCTTTACCTGCGAGTTGGTGTTCGCCAGGGAGGCTGTTCAGGACTGTCTTACATGATGGATTTTGAAGAACCTAGTAACATTCGGGAGAATGATGAAATCTTTGACTACGATGGCTTCAAAATAATCTGTGATCCAAAAAGTCTGCTTTATCTCTACGGTCTGGTACTGGATTACAGCGATGCTATGATTGGTGGTGGCTTCCAATTCACCAACCCCAATGCCAATCAAAGCTGTGGCTGTGGTAAGTCGTTTAGCGTTTAGGGGATTGTTAGTTGAAAGTCTGTCAGTTCAAGACCACCACCAAGGACTAGAGGAATTAGGCAGTTGCGCTATATAGGTTCGCGCTTATAGGTAGCGCTATATCTAGTTAGGGCGCAAGGCTTGTAACCCTACAATAGATTAGGCTTGAGCCAGAGATTTTGGGTAAGTCCTAGACTAATAAGTAATGACTAATGACTAACGACTAACAGCTAATGACTAAAACATCACTATTTGGTCTGAAGGCAGATCATTTTCGTCATCCCCTAGATTTGGAAGCAACCACAGCCCTGAAACAGTTGCCAGGGATAGACTTGGTGGTGCGAAATTTACTAGGTCCTGTGGCGGAACAGTTTTTTTACCTGAACAATATCGCTGCTAGTGTCTTGGTGGGGCAAAATCAACTGCCCCATCTTCATAAACTACTCGAAGATGCCTGCACAACTTTAGATTTAGAGCCGCCTCAGCTTTATGTGCAGCAAAATCCTGCTCCCAATGCCTATACCTTCGCTATGCGGGGTAAGCAGCCTTTCATTGTCTTGCACACCTCTTTAATTGATCTGCTGACACCAGAGGAAATTCAGGCGGTTATTGCCCATGAACTGGGTCATCTCAAATGTGAACATGGGGTGTACCTGACACCGCTCAATATCATGGTATTAGCTGCTAGTTTAATTCCGAATTGGGGGATGCTCATTGCTCAAAGCATACAGGAGAAGATGTTAGAGTGGCTACGATGTGCGGAATTTAGTTGCGATCGCGCTGCTTTACTGGCTACTCAAAATCCGAGAGTGGTCATGTCTGTATTGATGAAACTGGCTGGTGGTTCCCCAACTCTGGCACCACAACTGAACCTAGATGCGTTTATCGCTCAAGCTAGGGCTTACGACAGCGTGGGTGATACTGAGGTGGGTCAAGTACTCCAACAATTGCAGATCTCTCAACTGAGCCATCCCTTACCTGTACTACGGGCGCGAGAAATTGACCGGTGGGCAAGTTCTCAATCTTATCAGTCCTTGTTAAATCAGCAGCTAATTAGTTATAATAATGGAGATGCCCAAACGGGCGGGTGGCGAAATTGGTAGACGCACCACACTCAAAATGTGGCGGCCTTATGGTCATGAGAGTTCGAGTCTCTCCCCGCCCACTGTAACTAAGGGGCTAGCAGCTGTTGACGATTTTCTACAAATATCTTGCAGTATCTACAAAAATATGTTAGACTTTGATTAGGAATCTAGTGTCAAAGAAAACATTCTGGTTCCTTGAATTGAAGCCGAAAACCAAAGCTTTAATGATAGTGGTTGCGTTTTCTATTAAACACAGATTTATGCGCCTTGAGCGGAACAAAACCGATCTTGGCCTTGGGAGATACCCCCTGGCTGCGAGAGCAGCTTGCATTAGTGGGCTAAAATCTGCAAAGTAGATTTTGGTAGCTAAAAAGTATCGGAAAGTCGGAAAGCACTCCAAAACCAAAATCAAGACAACAAAAATCAATACCAAAATCAACAAGGGGGAAGAGATATCAATGCTCTTCCCTATTTTTTTTTTAGAACCCTGTCTAACCGGCTCAAAATATTCTTTGTCCTAAACCAAACTATGAAATACTTACCATAAGCTTAATAAATCTTTATAATATTCTTAACAAGCTTAACAAGATAGATATTAGCTCATACAATGATTGACCAGCGCCTTCAACGCAGTAAATTGGATGAGAGCGATGATGCTCTATTCTATTCATTTCCAAGGTTTGTGACTCATGTCGATGAGGGCTTTATCGATCAGCTGGTAAACCTATACCGGGAACGACTACAACCCAACACGCGAATCCTGGATCTCATGAGCAGTTGGGTTTCTCACTTCCCAGAAGATATGGAGTTTGCTCATGTAGAGGGGCATGGGATGAATCTGGAAGAATTGGTCAAAAATCCTAGACTTAATCACTACTTTATCCAAGACCTGAATCAAAACCAGCAATTGCCATTGCCTGACCAAGACTTTGATGCTGTCCTGATTGCTGTTTCAGTTCAGTATCTTCAGTACCCCGAAAAAGTTTTTGCTGAGATTCATCGTGTCTTAAAACCAGGGGGAATAGCAATTATTAGCTTTTCTAACCGAATGTTTTTTCAAAAGGCGATTCAGTCCTGGCGAGATGGGACCGAGAAAAGTCGAGTGGAGTTAGTGAAAAGCTATTACGAGTCTATTCCTGGATTTAGTTCGCCTGAGGTTGTTGCTCGACCATCGCCGCTTCCTACTTTTCTGCTACAGCTTGGGATCACTATAGGCGATCCATTCTATGCAGTACTGGCTAATCGAACTACCTGAGCCTTTTGATAAAAAGGGTTTTGTTGATGGTAATTTTTAACAGTCAACAAAACAGAAATTAACTAACTTAATAACTAATGACTAATTACTCATCAATTTGCCAGACATCTTGACTCAAGGCTTCATCCAGAATTTTTTTCGGTCGTAATACTAGGATGAGGCGTCCCAAAAAACTAACATCAGGAGAATCTGGAAACCACTTAATCTCCAACTGTCCTGATTCTTCAACCAAAAAGTAGCTGTCCCCATCCCACTGCTGCTGTGAGCGGTCAATAATAAGCAAAATCTCTTCAGATTTGTTATTCTGTTGAATAGGCAGCTGATTACTGTTACACAAAATCACCACTGGATCTTGTGCCTTCAAAACTACCTGCCAGCCGGGTACTGCCACGAACGTCTGCTCTCGAAGCCCTTTAACTATACTGAAAGCACCGGTATAGTCAGTTTTAGGAACCTGGTTGAGATCAGCTATTGTCAGGGGTAAGGATCCTACTACGGGAAGCAAGCGGGGTAAATCTTCTTCAGCTTCGAGGCGGTATATGGGTAATCTGGGAGCTGGACGCTGAGTGCTACCAAAGATTCCTGTGAGTAATTCTTCGATTTGTTGCCGGGCTTGTTGAGTATGAGCAAACATCAAGCCTCGAGCAATCAAACGAGAACGTTCTTGCAAATCATTGTGTTGTTTGGCAAGTTTCCAATACTGATAGGCAACAGCATCACCAGGATGATTGGTGAATCCCTCCGGTGGACGGCTTCTGCGGGAAAAGGTCTTGATTGCTTTGGCAACTTCATGGGCTCCTTCGGAGTTCAAGTTTCTAGCAACGAGAAATTCAGCAGCAGCAGCTCGTTCTTCTTGGGTGAGAATCCGCAACTCGTACAGGGAATCGCTACCGCTAGTCTCAAAACGCGATCGCACTTCATCGGACACCCCCACTGTAATCAAACTTGTGTAAACCTGAGATGCCACCATCACTTGATTCTGTTGAATTGGCTCAAACCCAGTTTCTTCAAAAATTACCTGAGAACTGTAGCCAGCTTTTTGTAGCTGCTGACAGGCTTTACCCCACTCCACCCAGTTGCGTTCTTTGCGCCGCAGTAAGTTTAATAAATCTTCAGCATTTATCTGTTCTGAATTGGTTTGAGGGTGACTTTCAGGAGAGCCTGGTGGTACTTCAGTCATGGTTTAAACAAAAAGAAAACGAACCGTGCCATCAACGGCAATGTGTATTATATCCCGTTAGGGTTTAGTGTGGGAGGATGTCACTTTTGGAAAAAGCCTACAATAGATATTGGGCATGAAATCAATTCTTGAAGTATAAAAGATGAAGATAGTAAGTGTAAAGGCAGCAAGGATAAAGGTGAGGGATGGTGCATCTTTAAATTAATCCTCAAACCTACTAATTGTTAAGGAACCGCAGCCATATATAGCGGTTTTTATAGTAATGAGGTAGACAGGATTTTTTCCATATTCGCTGTTCCCTATTCCCTATTCCATATTCGCTGTTCCCTATTCCCTATTCCCTATTCCCTATTCCCTACTCCCCCAAGGGCGGGGTACCTCACCTATTTAAGAAATGCTATAACTATTGTACACTTCTGACTTTATCCATCATACTTTAAACTTGCAGATTACCTGCTTTTTAAGTTCTACACAACTCGATTTTTGTTTTGGATCTGTTTAACTTGTTCTTGTTGTTTGTTCCTCCTATAGCTGGGGGAATTATTGGCTATTTCACCAATGATTTAGCCATCAAAATGTTGTTCCGTCCCTACAGACCAATTTACATCGGTAAGCGTCAGCTACCTTTTACACCAGGTTTAATTCCCCGCAACCAGGAACGGCTGGCTAAGCGAGTGGCTGACACTATTATGGGGTCTCTGCTGACGCCAACAGAGTTACAGCGTCTGGCAAAGCGTCTGCTGCATACTGAACGTGTGGAAGCAGCGATCTTGTGGCTATTAAACTTAGCGCTAGATCAAGTCCGGTCGGATAAGCAACAGAAAACAGCTCATATTCTTGCTGGGATTCTCCGAGACTTGATCGGGGAATCGTTGCCACGTATGCTCAAAGTCTTAGCTCGTCGTAAGGATTTCCTAGAAGCCCAACTTAACCATGTTTTTGACCAGATTTTATTGGAGTTTAAACTGGATCAAGAACAAGCTCGGAAGCTTTCTGAGTGGATCTTAAAAGTAGTACTCCCTCCAGATATTTTGCGACAGGCAGTTATTGATTTCCTAACTGACCGCAACATTCAAATCATTGATGAAGACTTTCGGGAAAAGTCTAGTGGGACATACTGGGTGGTGGCAAATTTATTTGGTCTGCGCAATGCTTTGATCCGCCTGCGAAGCTTTTGCCTTGACGAGAAAGAAGCGACTAATGCTCGCATCGAAGAGTTAATTGTGGCTCTAGGAACTCGCGATCGCTTGCGGGAATGGTTGCAAAATGTCTCATTGCAAAATCTGCCTTTGTCAACAGTGAGACAGTTACGGAAAACTCTGCGGGATTCGGTGCGTGCTTATATTCAAGAGGGGGGTGCTGGATTTATACAAGGATTAAATCAATCTATTGACTGGGAAAAGGTGTCTGTGTTAATTGTTAATCGGCTCCGAGAGTCAGCAATTATGACTACATCCTTGGCAATGATTAGCAAGGAACTCGCCTTGGTTATAGAGCGCTACCTGGAGGAGGATTTGGAAAAAATTATGACTGAAGTGATTCCGATTTTATCTATTGATGAGGTGATTGTTGAACGGGTAAACGCTACTTCTCCAAAAGATATGGAAATCACGATTCAGACTTTAGTGAAAAGTGAATTACAAGCTATTGTGAATTTAGGGGGTATTTTAGGAGTGATGGTGGGGCTATTTCAAACAGTCTTGCTGCTGTTGACAGGAGGAATTTAATCAGGAATTTAATCAGGATGCTCTCTAGGATTTATCCTGAGCCTGATTCTACGCAACGGGAGGTTTATCCCATATGCTAAGACCGACGGCTAATGATGGATAAAAGTTTACGAGAACGGGGCCCTCGGTATCTTTCGTATAGTAAAAAGTTTGGTATCATCGTTCTGAGCCAATAAAGTAAATTTAATAACCAACGATGATTAACTTTAATTTTGCCATTGAGCAGATACACTGGTAATTCCACTAATTTAGCTAATCTGGGAAAACTTTCCTGGTCTTTTTCCTCAAAACTTTTTTCTATCAAATACTTAATACTTTTCTGGCATAAGCTAACTAATTTTTGGTGATTTGTCAAGACAATTTCAAAATACTTAATGTAAGACTCCCGCATCAGTGAGCTATTATCGGTGAGATTGAAGCGGTGTTTTCTATAATAGGCTCCGATGATTGGAGTATGGATAAATCTGACGTTCCGTTGCAGAAGTTCTAATACCCATTCTCGATCCTCACAGGCTTTCAAGCGAGTATCAAAATTCCTCTGGTCTAAGAGTTTTTTCTTGAACAGCATCGATTGCTGTAACAAGGGAAAAGGAGAGTCTGCCAGAAAATCTGGACAGATTAGTAGTCGTTGGATTAGCTGTTCTTTGGTGATAGAACCAACAGGATTAGGCTTGGTTTCAATAATGTTTTCGTTTTGATCAACATAGACCCGTTCATAGTCTGAGTAAAATACTATATTATCACCATTATCACCAGTTCCCTCTAAACAGCTCAATTGGAATCTGATCTTATCTTCATGAATCCAATCATCAGCATCTAAGAATTGAATCCATTCTCCAGTGGCTTTATCAGCGCCAAAATTACGAGCAGATGATATACCTCCATTGTCTTTATAAAAGTACTGTATCTGTGGGTGGTAGTGGACTAACTGATCAGCAACTTTGCGGGTATTATCGGTAGAGCCATCATCTACAATAATGCATTCAATCTGGTAAAATGTTTGCGCTAGTACACTCTTTACTGATTGTTCGAGGTACTGGGCTTTATTAAAGGTGGTGATAACTACTGAGACAGATGTATTCATGAAATAAATTCTTTATACCATAGATGGAAATCTAGTAATGACCAAAGTTTGCTGGCATTATCCGGTTGGTAGTCTTGGATTAAGTTATAAACGTTTGCTTCTATAAACGTCTGGTCGGGAAATACTGGTTTCAGGTAATGATTTGATCGACTGACATACATCCTCCCAGAGGTAATCTCTGAGCTAAGAGCTAAAAGGCGATCGCCAGCCGTACTTTTTACGCTTTGTCTTGATGCAGTCGCTCATTGGGGAAACCCTCAAGACCGCGCTGCATCGCTTGCACGACTTTTAGAAGAAGATCTCAGAAAGTAGACCTCAGCAACCGCTTGTCTTGCGACCAAGCTACTTTCCTGGCAAAAGGCTATAGCCATAGCATACTCGACGAACTGGTAATTTTAAAAGGGGGTAGGGGGTTTTAAGGCTGGTTTAATACTGGTCTTATGGGGTATTATGCACTCTGATGGGATTTTGTTCAGCTATGGTCAATTTCAAATCCATGTAGAGCAGCGCATCTTGGTTGGTGATGGGTGCATCTGATGTTTGTCAAAACATCATCGATAAAGAATCCCAGGAAGTATGAACAGATAATTAGCAGTATTTTTTGGTTAGTGAGATTAAGATTTGGGGCACTAATACCCCCAATATAATGGCGTTATAATAATTGATTGCTTTTTTTGTCGAAATAAACAATGAGTATAACCCTCTTAAAAAAAAAGGCTGATTTATTAACATCAATTAGCTCAAGTACCTATTTTTAGCTAGAAACTGACTGGTAATTGAAATTGGCGATCGCGTTTTTAGAGCTAGTTGCACAGAGGTATTGAGTATTTTCCGCAGAGCTCTATTGAAATTTCCCATGGAGCCACTTGTGCAAAAGCCGGTCTACCCTCTGACCATCTCCCCATCTGACCATCCCCCCATCAGCCCCCATTCACAATTTAAATGGGTGACAGCTTACTCCCTCATTTGAGTCACTTATCCTTACTTTCCCTTATTAAGGGACAAGTCTATTAATGTCCGATAGTCAAGGAAAAAGTTAACGTTGAGGAAGTTGAGGGCGAATTCAACAATCGGTAATGTTAACTTTCTTTGTGATCTAACTAGCTCTAGGATCCAAATCAATGGTATATTAGCTAAATTTGGAATCATAATTAGGTAGTCATCACTAACCCCTCGATGAGCCCCTTATCTGGAGAGACAAAACCCGCAAAAGCCCTAGTAGGCGGACGCTACAAAATTATCAACCAACTGGGAGCTGGTGGG
>NZ_JAAHHU010000660.1:0-2500 GCF_010672095.1 Moorena sp. SIO3I6
AGTTCATTATCAAGCATTTTTGTTTCAAAAATTATTCTGCGCAATAAAACTTTGATTTTGCTGGTTGACTTGACTGGTGACGGTAGGTTGTCAGGGCTGAAGGGAGTGGTTACTTATCGCAAGAGAAGTATAGTAGACTTCTTGCAGAAGTAGGGAGCAGGGAGCAGGGAGCAGGGAGCAGGGACAAGAAGATGTCTTAAGGCATGTGATAAGGCATGTGATAACTAGTAGGGTGAGTTAATAACGTACCCTACTAGTAGAGTTATTTAGAGTTAGTTAGAGTTATTGATCGCGCTTTTTAGTCTAATGAGGTATACAAGATTTTTTTCCTCTTGCCTATTGCCTATTGCTAGCATGCCTATTGCCTCTTACCTGCTCCCTGCTCCCTGCTCCCTGCTCCCTAAAAACCCGAAATTTGTACCTCACAAGTCGTAGAATTCTATATAGTTATTTATAGTTATTTATAGCTTAATGAAAGAAAAACAGCTGGCTAAATTTTTCTTGTCCGATGGCACTACGTTCCTGGTGGAGGTCGAAGAACCAGAAAGCAACGCCATTGAACGGGTAGCTTTACCCTCTGGGAAGTATGTGCTCAAAGCTCAACAGTCCTTTGAAGAAGCATTGGAAAAGGTTAAACCTGTGGCGTCTACGATTATTTCCAAATTGCGTGACCTCGATACTCCTGCTGATCAAGTAGAGGTGAAATTTGGGTTGACGCTCACGGCTGATGCTGGGGCAATCTTTACGTCTGTTGGTGGTGAGGTTAGCTACGAAATTACTCTGAAATGGTCCCAAGATAAATCTCAATAAGATACAGCGGTTTGCCATTCAGTTAGGTACAAAGTTTTGGGTTTTTAGGGAGCAGGGAGCAGGGAGCAGGGAGCAGAAACCCACCCCTAACCCCTCCCAGGAGGGGAAAAGAGGTAAGAGGGAAAACAATCCTGTGTACCTGATAGTTATGCAAACCGCCGTAAATCTCAATACAGAGTTTTTGATAACCATGAGGTATACAGGATTTTTGATTTTTTCCCTCTTGCCTATTGCCTCTTGCCTATTGCCTCTTGCCTATTGCCTCTTGCCTATTGCCTCTTACCTACTCCCTACTCCCTGCTCCCTGCTCCCTAAAACCAAAGAATTTGTCCCTCACCGAAATTACAAACCACTGTAAGTCAATGGCGAACCAGACCACTAATTCCTTTGAAGGGTTTAAAACCTCTATTGTTAGAATCTACCATAGCAATGGCGCAGTTGTGGGAGCAGGGTTTTTAGTCTCCAACGGCTATTTGCTAACCTGTGCTCATGTGATTACTGAAGCCTTGGGAATTTTACAAACTACTCAAGAGGCTCCTACTGAACCAATTAACTTAGATTTTCCTTTGATTGCTCCCGGTCAGAAACTAACCGCTACTGTGGTGTTTTGGAAACCTGTTTCCGAGACTGAAGTAATTGAAGATATTGCTGGCTTAAGGCTCAATAGTAAATTACCTGACTCCGCTCAACCAGTGCAGTTAGTGACAGCACAGAATTTGTGGAACCATTTGATTAGAGTTTTTGGCTTTCCCAAAGGGCATGATCATGGGGTATGGGCATCGGCAGTATTGCGAGACAAAAATGCCAAAGGCTGGCTACAGATAGAAGATATTAAAGTGCCTGGGTATCAAGTTGAGCCAGGATTTAGCGGTGCTCCTGTGTGGGATGAGGAGTTAGCAGGAGTGGTGGGGATGGCAGTAGCAGCAGAGAAGCGTAGAGAGAATGTTAAAGCCGGATTTTTAGTTCCTACTCAGGTTTTGAATCAATCTTGGTCTGAATTAGGGCAATTGGGGGAAATTTTCACTAATTCTAAACCGTTAACACCTGGAAAGCGTCGTCGCCTTAAGCAAGACTTGGAAGATTTACAAGAGCCTTATGATTTAGGAAGGGCAATACTTCGTAAGTTGCGGAAAGAACGGGCTATTGCCAATGACCCTAGTACTGAATTTAAGTTAGATGTGGAGATAGAAGAAGAACAAGGGAAACTTGATAAACTTGAGTTGCAGATTGAGGAAATTGAAGAAAAGCTTGGTTAGATATTCAAAAAATCAAGAGCTGTTAGGTTTCCAAACTTTTTTGATAATCTAAATTTATAAATAGCAGTATATAACCAACTAAAGGTGCGACAGATATAAATCCAGCTAATAGACTTGTTATAACTGTCATTAAGACTTCTGAAGAATTAATAATTGGAATAAAACTGAAAATAATATGAAATATTTTAATTGCTATAACAATTACAAATAAATAAATAAATCCGAATAAAAATACCCTCCACCAATTCCCTTTAACGATAGCTCGACTATAGGCAAATGCTGCTCTACTCCTTTGGTCTCTTAGAACAAAAGCTAAACCATAGTAACCGTTATTTACCCAATAAATAATGCCTGGAATAATCATCAATAATAAGCCAGTGCCAAAAATGTAATTAAAACTTAAATTCAAGCCAATCAGAGCAATTAAACGTGAT